>CAZZZK010000088.1:0-8954 GCA_964658555.1 Vulcanimicrobiota bacterium
GCGAGGCGCATGCGGCAAACGCGGGCGCCACGTTCCTCTGCTTCGTGATCGCGGCCGTCCTCGCCGCGCTCGAGCCTTACCGCGCCGCCCGGCGCGCGAGCGAACGCAGCGTGCCGGCGCGCCGGACCGCGTCCGCATGAGTTCGACCCTCTCGCGACTCGACGGAACGGCCGCGCCGCTTCCGACGGGGTGGCGCGGCACGCTGACCGATTACTACGAGATCACGAAGCCGCGGATCATGTATCTGCTGCTCATCACGACGTTCGCGGCGATGGTCATGGCCGCGCGCGGCATCCCGCCGCTCGGGCTCACGCTGCTCACGCTGATCGGCGGCGCGCTCGCCGCCGGATCGGCGGGGACGTTCAACTGCGTGATCGATCGCGACATCGATCGGCTCATGATGCGTACGGTTTCGCGACCCGTCCCCGCAGGCCGCATCTCGCCGCTCGCGGGACTCGTCTACGCGACGATCCTCGGGATCGTCTCGTTCGCGATCCTCTACGCGTACGTGAACCCGCTCGCGGCGTGGCTCTCGCTCGCCGGGAACGTCTACTACGTCGTCGTCTACACACTGTGGCTCAAGCGCACGACGACGCTCAATATCGTGATCGGCGGAGCCGCGGGCGCCGTGCCGCCGCTCGTCGGCTGGGCCGCGGTGACGCACACGGTCGGCGCGCCCGCGCTCGGACTCTTCGCGCTCATCTTCCTATGGACGCCGCCGCACTTCTGGGCGCTCGCGCTGATGGCGAACACCGATTACCACAAGGCGAACGTACCGATGCTCCCCAACGTACGGGGCGTCGCGCGCACGAAAAAAGAGATCTTCGTGTATTCGATCGTGCTCGTCGCGATGTCGCTCGCGCTGACGCCGCTCCACGTGCTCGGCCTGTGGTACTTCGTCCCGGCCGCGATCCTCGGCGGCGTATTCCTGTGGGATGCGTGGAAGATGCTCGTCGGCCCGACGAAGCCGCTGGCCCGCGTGCTCTTCAAGTATTCGCTGCTCTATCTCGCGCTGATGTGCGTCGCGATGGTCGCGGACCGCGTGATCGGGTAGCGCCCGTGGCGACGACGAAACCGAGGGCGACGACACCGGCCGCGGGCGAGCCGAAAAAGGTCGCGGGTCATACCTTCGACCGGTCGCACCTCCCGCTGCTGCTCACGCTCGGCCTCGGCGTGTTCGCGGGCGCGCTCGATCTCGGCGTCATCTCGCCCGCGCTGCCCGCGATCGCGCACGCGTTCGGCGTCGCGCCGCGTGACGTCGCCTGGACGTTCACGCTCTACCTCTTCGCGAACGTCGTGAGCATCCCGATCATGACGAAGCTCTCGGATCAGTACGGGAGGCGCGCGATCTATACGCTGTGCGTGTCGATCTTCGCGGCCGGCAGCGTCGTCGCCATCGTCTCGCCGAACTACACGATCTTCTTGATCGCGCGGGCGATCCAAGCCGCGGGCGCGGGCGGAATCTTCCCCGTCGCGACGGCGGCGATCGCCGACCGCGTGCCGCCCGAACGGCGCGGCTCCGCGCTCGGGATGCTCGGCGCGATCTGGGGGCTCAGTGCGATCATCGGGCCGACGCTCGGCGGCGCGATCACGCACTTCGTCTCCTGGCACTGGATCTTCGGCGCGAACGTGCCGCTCGCGATCGCCGTCATCGTGCTCGCGCAGCGGAACGTGCCGCAGGTCGCGGCCCGCGTGCGCGGAGCGCTCGATCTCGCGGGAATCGCCGTCCTCGCGATCGGCCTGCTCGGCGTGATGATCGGACTGACGCGGCTCGACGCGCGCGCCGTGACCTTCAGCGACGGGACGACCTTCGCCGCGCTCGCCGTCGCGGCGATCGCCTTCATCGCGCTCGTGCCGATCGAACGCCGTGCCGCGGCGCCCGTGATCGCGCCGGCACTCTTCGCGACGCGTCAACTCGCCGTCACCTACGCGCTCGAGCTGCTCATCGGCTTGCTCGAGGGCGCGCTCTTCTTCATCCCGGCGGCCCTCGTCGCCGCGGACGGCCTGACGGCGGTCGCCGCCGGCGGCATCGCGGCGATCGGCGCGTTCATGTTCGTCGCCGTCATCCCCGCGGCCGGACGCGGGCTCGACCGATACGGCAGCCGCGCCGTGCTCTTCGTCGGTTCGACGCTGACCGCGATCGGGCTCGGCCTCTTCGCCGCCGAGATCCAGACGCTCTGGCTCGCGATCGCGGGCATCACGATCGCCGGTATCGGCTTCGGCGCCCTGCTCGGCGCGCCGACGCGCTACATCATCACGAACGAGGTCCCCGCGGCGATGCGCGGCACGGGCGTGGGCTTATTGAGCGTCTTCCTGATCATCGGGCAGATCTTCGGCGGCTCGCTCGCGGGCGGCGCCGTCGGCGGCCGTATCGACGACGTCGACGGCTACCGGCTCGCGTACGAGATCTTCACCGCGCTCGCCGTCGTCGCGGCGCTCGGCACGTTCGCGCTCGCGACCCGAAGCGCCGAACGCAAGTTTCCGGTCGAGCCGGCGCTCAACTAGCCCGCGTTACGCCGCACCGCGAGCGATGCCGCGGCCGATCTTGTAGAACAGGAAGCCGAAGATCGAGACGATCAGGATCACGGCGACGAGATCGGAGAAGCCCGAGAAGCCGGCGACCGAATTGCCGCAGATCGAGACGGCCGCCGACGAGAGATAGAGATTGAAGCGCTCGAACGGATTCGAGGCGAGGTTCGCATCGTTGCGTACGGCGGCCACGACTTCGTTCGGCGACCACGATCCCTCGTCGACGAGTTCGCGGATCGAACCGTACTGATCGATGATGGCGAGGCGCTCGGGATGGATGAGCCCGATCTTCTCATCGGGGAACGCCGTCACGTCGAACGCGCGCGCGAATTGCATCACGTCGTTCGGGTCGCCGGTGGCGAGCGTCCAGCGCGCCGGGTCCGCGCCGAATTGCCGCGCGTAATTCGCGAGGACGCCGGGCCGGTCGTAGGCGGGGTCGAGCGTCACCTCGATGAGGTGCACGGGCAGCCCCGCGAACTTCTGCTGCATCGTGTGGAAGCGCGACGAGACGAACGGGCACTCGCGCAGATCCTTGCAGCGCGAGTAGAAGAACGCGATGACGACCATCCGGCCGTGGAGCGACGAGAGCGTCACGGTCCGCCCCGTCTGATCGAGGAACGTCGCGTTCGGCGCGATCTCGCCGACGGCGACGTGGTGCACGTCGTTCACGAGCGGGGAGGGCGTCGGGAGCTGCACGCCGCCCGAGCCCGTCAGCGATTCCGAGCCGATCGCGTGGACCGCGGAGAGCGACCACGGAGCCGTGTCCTCGTCGGCGGTCGCGTCGATCGTCGCACCAGCGCGGAGCGCCCCGAACGACGCCGGGTCGACGCGAAACGTCGCGATGCCGGCCGGCTTGTCGAGGAACGCATCGTACCGCACGACGATCTCATGACCGTGCGGAAGAACGGCCAGAACGAGTCCGCGCATCGACGCCTCGTGGGCGGATGCGCTCCCTCGGTTTGCGAAGAATAGGACGATGAGCGAGCCGAGGATCGACAGCACTCGGATGGAGAGCGGCGTCTTCGCGACACGCGTGCGCGAGCACGACGGCTCGCTCGTGCGTCGCGCGTGGACGCGCTCCGAACGGCGCATCGTCATCATGGGGCTGTGCGGCCGTTTGTTGATCGCGATCGAGCCGATCGTCTGCTTTACCGTATTCGCCGCCATCACCATCGCCCTGATCTTCTTCCCGGCCGCGCACGGCTCGACGCTTACGCATTTCGAGTCGGCGATCGTCATCGCCCCCGTCTTCGGTATCGCGACGCTGGCCTTCGCCGGCTGGACGGTCGCCGTGCTCGTCGCCCCGCTACGTGCGTTCCGGCATACGTTCGCGCCGATCTACATCGTCGACGGTTACGTGCGTTACCGCCGGCCCGATCCCAAGACGGAGGCGAACTCGAACGGTTACGTCGCCGTGCTCAACGACGAGCGGCTCGAGATCGTCGAGTGGCCGAGCCTCGGCTCCGCCTCGATGGTCGAGGCGCTGCGGCCGGCGATGGTCGAGTTCAGCTACTACGGCGGTATCCACAGCATCGACGGCCGCTCGACGGGCGTCGTCCCGGAGAAGATCACGCCGCTCAGCGTCGGAATGAATTCGCCCCGCGCATAGCACGGGGCGAATTCGAGACTCCGTTCGCGAGCGCTCGTGAGAACGCCACGCCGCTCGCCAAGGCGACGTCACCGAGCAAGAACGCACGAGCGCTAGGCGCCCGTCGTCTCGCCGGCGGTCAGAGCTTGATCTGGGTGGAGGTCGAGGCGGGCCAGGCGTGGCCGAAGCCGCTGTTGCGGAAGACGAGCGAGAGGATGACGAAGACGAAGATGATCGTCACGACGACCGCCGCCTTGACGAGCGGCGGGATGCCCGCGGAAACCGGAATCGTGAAATCGTGCTCGGTCGAATCTTCCATACTTAACTCCCGGCTCCGAGAACGCCGACGGCTGCGAGAATCACGAGGACGCACCCGAAGGCCATGAGCCCGAGCAACACCTTCGTGAGCTGATTGTCCAGGCCCGTCGTCGCCCAATCTTTGGCGAGCTGCACGGACGTCGTCCCGCCGACGATGACGGCGAGGACGAGGGCGATCGTTTTTTCGGTTGCTGCTGCTGCCATCGTACGCCTTACCAGAGATAGAAGAGATAGAAGAGTGCGACCCAGATGACGTCGACGAAATGCCAGTACAGCGTGCCGGCGGTGAGTCCGAAATACTTCGAGCCCGTATAGACGCCGCGGTTCGCCTGGATGAAGAGCGTGATCAGGTAGATGACGCCGACGAATACGTGGAACCCGTGCAGCCCCGTCAGCGTGAAGAACGAAGCGCCCATCGTCGAGCCGGACCACGTGATCGTCAGGCTGTGATACTCGTACGCCTGGCCGCAGAGGAAGAGGATGCCGAGGACGATCGTCGCGATCATCCACATGTTGAACGCGCCCTTCTTCAGGTGCTTCCAGCTCTCCATCGCAAAGTGCATCGTCGCACCGGACCCGAAGAGAATCGTCGAGTTCACCGCGGCGAACGCCACGTCGAAGCGCGGCAACTGGAGGCCGCCTTTCGTGATCGGCGGCCAATTCGGCACGGAATTGCGCAGATACAGATACGCGAAGATGAACGCCGAGAAGAGAACGACGTCCGAGAATAAGAACAACACGAACCCGAGCAGACGCATGTCGCGCTGCTCGGCGTAGGCGGAGTCGACGCTATCGTAACGTGCGACGACCGCCTCGTGGCTCGCGTTGAGGGAACTGACCGCCATCGTTTCTCCTAGTGCGCGGGCGACGGAGCCGGGATGCCGACCTGACCGACCGTCGGCATATAGAGCGACTCTTTCGCGTCGTCCTTATCGAGCCCGACGTACGGCAACGGCTCCGAGAAATCGTACGGCAGTTTGAGGACGGCCGGGATCTTCTTGAAGTTATAGTAGGGCGGCGGCGAGGCCATCATCCACTCGAGCGTCCGCGCGTGCCACGGATTGCCCGGCGCGCGCTTCCCGCGCGTCATGCTGTAGATCATGTTGCCGATGACGACGAGCGTCGAGAGCGCGAGCACGAACGAGCCGATCGACGCGACGTCGTTCCAGAACTGGAACTCGGGGCGATACTGAGCGACGCGCCGCGGCATCCCCTCGAGCCCGAGCCAATGCATCGGCAAGAAGGTGATGTTGAACGAGACGAACGTCAGCCAGAAGTGCCACTGGCCGGCCTTGTAATTCATCATGCGGCCGCTGATCTTCGGCCACCAATAATAGAGCCCGGCGTACATTCCGAACACGGAGCCGCCGAAGAGCACGTAGTGGATGTGCGCGACGACGAAGTACGTGCCGTTCGCATCGAGATCGAACGGAACGGCGCTCAAGAAGACGCCCGTAATCCCGCCGAACGTGAACGTCGCGATGAAGCCCATCGCGAAGAGCATCGCGGGATGGAATTCGATCTTGCCGCCCCAGAGGGTCGCGAGCCATCCGAAGATCTTTACGCCCGTCGGGATCGAGATGATCATCGTGATGATCATGAACGGCAGCTGCAGCCACGGCGCCATACCCGACGTGAACATGTGGTGCGCCCACACCATGAAGCCGAGCAGTGCGATCGCCATCGACGAGAACGCGATCATCTTGTATCCGAAGACCGGCTTGCGCGCGAAGGTCGCGAAGACTTCGGAGATGATGCCGAACGTCGGCAAGATCATGATGTACACGGCCGGGTGTGAGTAGAACCAGAACATGTGCTGCCACAGCAGCGGGCTGCCGCCCTTACCCGGATCGTAGAACGGGACGCCGAACTGGCGCTCGACGAAGAGCGCGGCGAGCGCGCCCGCGAGGGCCGTCGTCGCGACGAGATTGAGCAGCGCGGTGGCGAGCGACGCCCAGACGAAGAGCGGCATCCGCGTGAACGTCATGCCGGGGGCGCGCATCTTCACGATCGTGACCATGAAGTTGAGGCCGGTCAGCGTCGAGCTGAGCCCGATCAAGAAGATCGCGACGCACCACATCGACGTTCCCGGCGGCCCCTGCAGCGAGATCGGCGGGTACTCCGTCCAGCCGGCGTCGGGCGCGCCGATCAGAAACGAACTGAAGAGGATGACGGCCGCGACCGGATACATCCAGAACGCGACGAGGTTGAGCCACGGGAACGCGACGTCGCGCGCACCGATCATGAGCGGCATCACGTAATTGCCGAAGCCGCCCGTCACGAGCGGGATGATGACCATCCACACCATGCCCGAGCCGTGCAGCGAATAGATGCCGTTATAGGTGTCGTTCGAGACGATGAGGCCGTTCGGAACCAACAGCTGGATGCGCACGAGCTCCGCCAGCATCCCCGAGATGATGAAGAAGAGCAGGCCCGCGACCATGTACTGAACGCCGATGATCTTCGCGTCGATCGAGAAGACGTACTTCGCGAGGAAGCTCTGCGGCTCGGGATGGATGTGGTCGTGATGCGATGCGAGCGCGCCCGGATGGGCCGATGCGATTGCCATGCGTCTCCCCTCTACTTCTTCTGGCTGTTGGCGATGAGGTACGCGGAGAGATCCGCGATGTCTTGATTGCTCAGGCCGTTCGCCTGACGGTTCGGCATGATGCCGAGCGACGCGCCGCTCTGGCCGGTCACGGACTTGTCCGGACCCGAATACCCGTTGACGAGGATGTACGCGATGTCTTTCGCGTTGACGGCCTCGCCGGTTACGAGATTGGGATGCGCCGAATCGCTCGCGAGCTGGCCGAGGCCCGGCCCGACGATCTTCGCCGAGAACCCGCCGTGGACGTTATGGCAACTCACGCATTTCTGCGAGAAGAGCTTCTCGCCCGCGGCGACGTTGCCGTTCGCGAGCGTCAGCGGCGCGGACGACGCGCTCGCGAGCTTCGCCTGCGACGTGACCCACTTCTGATAGTCGCCCGGCGTGTCGATGTACAGCGACGCGAGCATGTTGCCGTGATTCGTGCCGCAGAACTCCGTGCAGATGATGCGGTACTTCCCGACGCGCTGCGGCGTGAACCGGAGCGTCTGCACGAGGCCCGGCACCATGTCGGCCTTGATGCGCATCTCCGGCACCCAGAACGAGTGGATGACGTCGGCCGCCGTCACGTCGACGGTGACGGGGGTACCGACCGGCAGATGGACTTCGTCGTAGACGCTCTGCTTCAGATTTGCGAAGCGAAACTCGTATTTGAACTGATGACCGATCGCTTCCATCGTGATCGCACCGCCCGATTGATGCTGGAGATCGATCCAGATCTTCACCGAGAAGACCGCGAGGATCAGCACGATGACGGCGGGGATCGCCGTCCACCAAAACTCGAGCGTGTGATTGTCGTGCACCTGAACGCCGAGCGCGTCGGGTCCGTCGGTCGCACGGCGCCGCCAAACGATTCCGAAATAGATCAGATAGCCGAATACGAAAACGAATATGGCGTTTCCGATGACGCTCATGAATTTGAAGAGCAGATCGATATCGCCGCCCGGTTCGCCCATGACGGGCACGAACGAGGTCAACGGGAAATACACGATCGCGATCGAGATGATCACGTTGAGTATCGCGAGGCCTATCGTCACCGGCCAAAAATTCGGACCGAGATCGCGTTTGCCCGACGCGGAATGCTGTGCCAACGAAGCTCCTTCAACCGACGCGACCCTCCGGCCGCGCACGTTCATTTAGACTCTGAGAAAAAATCTCCGTCTCACGTAGGCCGTGGGCCGCGGCGTTGCGGCCTATGACGCAATAGGCTACTCGCGCGTGCGTTTGCGTCGCGTTTCGGCAACGAAGCGGCGGACGAGCACGTCGACGTTCGTGATCGCCGTCCCGACGACGACGGCCGATGCGCCGGCCGCGAACGCCGCCGCGAGCGCGTCCGGCGAACCGACGCCGCCTTCGCAGATCGCGAACGGATGGCGCTCCGCGTACGCCGCGACGAGATCGAGTGCGGGCAAAACCCGGCCGGCCGTCTCGCGCGTATAGCCGGCGAGCGTCGTCGCGACCACGTCCGCGCCCGCCCCGGACGCCGCGGCGCCGTCCGCGAGATCCGAACAGTCGGCCATCGCGAGCGCGCCCGCGCCGTGGGCCGCGGCGACGAGTTCGGCGAGCGTCGCGCCGTCGGCGCGCGGCCTCGGCGTGGCATCGAACGCGACGAGCTCGCAGCCGAGCGCGGCGACGCTGCGGATCTCGGCGACGGTCGACGTGATGTACGGCTCGAAGCCCGCGTGCGGGCGCTTCAGGATGCCGACGATCGGCACGTCGACGGCCGCGCGGACGGCGCGAATCCGGTCGACGCCCTCGATCCGAACGCCGACCGCGCCGTTCGCGACCGCGCAGCGGGCCAGGAGCGCGATCGTCTCCGGACCGTTCAGCACCGAGTCCGCCTCCGCCTGAACCGAGACGACGAGGCCGCCGCGCAGCCGGTCGAGCACGTTCACGGCGCGCTCGCGGCGGCAC
>CAZZZK010000089.1:0-8951 GCA_964658555.1 Vulcanimicrobiota bacterium
GCTCGCTCACGTCTTCCATGACGGCGCTGAAGCCGATCCGCTTCCCGAAGATGTCGACGATCGGCGACGCGCTGATCGAGACGTTGACGTGCGAACCGTCGCGGCGGACGCGGACCGTTTCGTAATCGGTGATGCGCTCGCCCGACTCCATCACGAGCGTTCGCAGGCGGGCGGATTCGTCGAGACGGTCGCGCGGCACGAATGGGAGTTCGCCGCTGCGGACCTCGTCGAAGGTCCAGCCGAAAACGCGGGCGGCCGCCGCGTTCCATCCGGTGACGCTGCCGTCGCGCACGATCGAAACGATCGGATCCGGGACGGAATCGATGACGGCCGCGAGGTGGTCCCGTTCGGCGAGCGCGAGCCGTGCGTCGCGGCGCGCTTCGAAATGCTCGACGGTGAGGTCGGCGAACCGCTCGAGCTGCTCCCTCTCCCGGCGCGTCAGCGAGCGCGGTTCGGTATCGAGGATGCAGAGCGTTCCGAGAAGCGCGCCGTTGGGCGCCCGGAGCGGGGCTCCGGCGTAGAAGGCGAACGCCGCGGCCTCCGGGCCGAGCAGCCGCGCGAGCTCGGGCTCGCACGCGAGATCGTCGACGACGAACGTGCCGCCTCGCGCGACCGTCTCGTTGCAAAAGGAGCTGGCCCGCGGGATCTCGCGGATCTCGACGCCGAAGCGGGCCTTGAGGCGTAGCGTTCGCTCGCCGAGCAGGTTGATCGCGGCCACCGGCACGTCGAACGTGGCGGCTACGATCTCGGTGAGCCGGTCGAAGATCGGTTCGAGTTCGCAATCGAAGATCGCGTAGCGATCGAGCGTCGCGACGCGCTCCCGTTCGGTCACGGCCGTGCGCCGAGGCGCCTTTCGGCTCGGCCGCGGATCGCGAAGAGGGGCCATACCACTTGGTATATCGGCGTGAGAGGGCCACCCTTGAGGGTTACGCACTAAAATCCAAGGCTTTCACGAGCCGTCTGCGTAGGATCGTGGCATGTCCGGTTCGATCTTCGCGCGCTTCCTGACGAGCGCGGTCGCACTCGTTCTCGCGACGGCGGCACCCGCCGTACGGTCGGCGCCGCCCTCGTCCGACGCGCCCGTACCGTTCGGCGGATTGCACTGGCGAGAGATCGGGCCGTATCGCGGCGGACGCACGCTCGCGGTGACGGGCGTGCCTGGCGACCCGCTCCGGTTCTACTTCGGCGCCGTCGGCGGCGGCGTGTGGCGCAGCGAGAACGCCGGGCACACCTGGTCGCCGATCATGGACGGTCAACCGGTCTCCTCGATCGGCGCGATCGCGGTCGCGCCGGGCGATCCGCGAACGATCTACGTCGGCACGGGCGAGGCCGATATGCGCTCGGACATCATCGGCGGCAACGGCATGTACGTCTCGCACGACGCCGGCGCGACGTGGCGCCCGAGCGGGCTCGCGGCGACGCAGCAGATCGGCCGCATCGTCGTCGATCCGCGCGATCCGAGGACGCTCTACGTCGCCGCGCTCGGTCACGCGTACGCGGCCAATCCGGAGCGCGGCGTCTTCAAATCGAGCGACGGCGGGGCGACGTGGCGCCGCGTCCTCTTTCGCGACGCGAACACCGGCGCGATCGATCTCGCGCTCGATCCGCGCGATCCGCAGACGATCTACGCGTCGCTCTGGCAAACGCGCCGGCCGCCGTGGAGCGTCTACCCGCCGTCGAGCGGTCCGGGAAGCGGGCTCTACAAGTCGACCGACGGCGGTGCGACGTGGCGGCATCTCGCCGGCATGCCGCAGATCGGCCTCGGGAAGATCGGCCTCGCCGTCGCGCCGAGCGAGCCGAACCGCGTCTACGCGATCGTCGACGCGAAGGATGCGGGCGGCCTCTACCGCAGCGACGACGCGGGCGCCCACTGGTCGAAGGTCGACGGCGAGAAGCGGATCTGGGGACGCGGCTGGTATTTCTGCCACGTCGCCGTCGATCCGCACGACGCGGATCGCGTGTACGTCTCCGATACGTCGCTCTATCGTTCGACGGACGGCGGGGCGCACTTCACGGCGATCAAGGGCGCGCCGGGCGGCGACGATTACCACATGCTGTGGATCGATCCCGCGCAGTCCGAGCGGATGATCCTCGCGAGCGATCAGGGCACGATCGTCACGACCGACGGTGCGCGCACGTGGAGCTCGTGGTACAACCAGCCGACCGCGCAGATTTATCGCGTCGCGACCGACGATGCGTTTCCGTACCACGTCTTCGGCGCGCAGCAGGACTCGGGCTCGCTCGAGATCGCGAGCCGGACGTCGGGCCTCGGCATCTCGATGCGCGATTGGCATCCGCTCGATGCCGGCGGCGAGAGCGATTACATCGCGCCCGATCCGCGCGACGCGCGGCTCGTGTACGGCGGACGCGTGACGCGCGAGGACCTCGAAACGCGCGAGAACGACGACGTCTCGCCGACGCTCGGGCGCCCGGGCGATTTCCGCACGACGTGGACGCTGCCGCTCGTCTTCTCGCAGGCCGACCCGACGCATCTCTACGCGAGCCGGCAGCAGATCTTCGAGACGAACGACGGCGCCGCGTCGTGGCACGCGATCAGTCAGGATCTCACGCTTCCCGCTCCCGCGATTCCGGCGACGCTCGATCCCCCGACGGCCGCCGATCACCTGCCCGGAAAGCCGCGCGGCGTGGTCTACACGCTCGCGCCCTCACCCGTGCGTTTCGGAACGATGTGGGCCGGCACGGACGACGGAACGGTGCACCTCACGCAGAACGACGGCGCGTCGTGGCTCAACGTGACGCCGCCGGGCGTCGGTCCGTGGAGTAAGATCACGCTGATCGAAGCCTCGCACGCGGATCCGGCGGAAGCGTACGTCGCGGTCGACCGCCATCGGCTCGACGACCGGACGCCCTACGTCTACCGTACGCGAGACTTCGGTGCGACGTGGAAGCTCGTCTCTGCCGGGCTCGCGCAAGGATCGTTTCTCAACGGCCTGCGCGAGGATCCGCAACGGCGCGGTCTGCTCTACGCGGCGACGGAGACGGGCGTCTTCGTCTCGTTCGACGACGGCGACGCGTGGCGATCGCTGCAGCTGGACATGCCGAACGTTTCGGTTCGGGATCTCGCGATCCGCGGCGACGATCTCGTCGCGGCGACGCACGGCCGCGGCTTTTGGATCCTCGATCATCTCGCACCGCTGCGCCAATGGGGGAGCGACGTCGCGGTCGCACCGAGCCACCTCTTCGCGCCCGCTCCGAGCGTTCGCACGCGGCCGGGCGACGACGAGGGCACGCCGCTGCCGCCGGAGACCCCACAGGGAGAGAACCCGGCGTACGGCGTGCCGATCGACTACTCGCTCGCGGCGCAGCCGAAGGATCCGGTCGTCTTCGAGATCCTCGACGCCGCCGGTGCGGTCGTGCGGCGGTACGCGAGCGACGACGCCGTCGCACCCGTCGATGCGGCTTCGCTGACGATCCCGGCGTTTTGGATCGTCCGTCCGGCGCCGCCGTCCGCGGCCGCCGGAACGCATCGCTTCTACTGGGATTTCCGGTATGCGGCGCCGCGCGGGTCGATCGCGCCCGCGGACGACACGGGCGATGCGGGTCGCGCGCCGGACGGCCTCCGGGCACCGCCCGGCCGGTACGCGATCCGCATGACCGTCGACGGCGCGACGCAGACGCAGGACCTCGACGTGGCGCGCGATCCGCGCATCCGCGCGACCGACGCCGACCTGCGCGCGAATTTCGAGCTCGCGCGGCAGGTGCAGGCACTGCGGACGGCCGTTCCGGCCCGTGCGACGGCCCGTGCGGCGGCGCTCGACGCGCTGCTCGCGTCGCTCGAGAGCGCCGATGCCGCGCCGACGAAGACGCAGATCGACGCCTTCGCGGCGGCTCGCGCGGAGACGAAGTGAGCCCGCGCGCGAACCGTTACGCGAGCGGCGGTGCCTTGCGCTGCGAGAGGGCGATCCCGCCCGCGATCGCGGCGCCGAGGATGACGAGCCAGACGAGCCGTTCGTCTTCGAGGGACGTCGCACCGAGCGCGTGATCGAGCGAGAGCGTGCCGTATCCGGCGCTGCCGATCGCGAGCGCCGCGGCGCAATTGAGCAACGGCATCTCGATGCCGCCGTCCTGGGCGTAGAACCCGTTCTTGCCGTGGACGGCCGCCTGCGCGACGATCATCGGCGGGAGCGTCAGGGCGGGGCCGAGCGGGCCGCCGAGCCCGAGGATCATGAGCGACCCCGACGCCATTTCGACCGACGCCGCGATCGTGCCGTAGAGGTCGCCCGGCACGAAGCCGAGCGACTCCATGAAGCCCTTCGTGCCCTCGGGGCCCGGGCCGCCGAACCACCCGAACGCTTTCTGCGCGCCGTGCGACGCGAGCGTTCCGCCGACGATGATGCGGCTGACGAGCGAACCGAAATTACTGACCATGGGACCACCTCCGAATGCGCGTTGCGCGAGCCTTACCCAACCGCGCGAAATGCACGGCGCATTATCCGAGACTGCGTTCGAACGCGGTGAGGCGAGCGCGCGCCGCCGTTGCGATCTCGCGTTCGAGATCGCGATAGCGGGCGACGGTTTTCGCGCCGAGCTCCGTCAACCGCGCGCCGCCGCCGCCCTTGCCGCCGGTCTGCGAAGCCACGAGCGGCGAGGCGAACGCGGCGTTGAGCGCTTCGACGAGCAGCCACGCGCGACGGTACGACATCGCCATCGCGCGGCCGGCGGCCGAGATCGATCCCGTCTCGGCGATCAGCTCGAGGAGCCGGACCTTGCCGGGGCCGAGGCTTCGTTCGTCGTCGAAAACGATTTTAAACCAAACGTGCGACATCGAGCGATGCTTCGTCGCGGCGCGCCGCGCGACATGGGTTCGGCTATATCCGGTCGTATATATCGCGCTCATGCGTCGATCGATCTTCGTCACGAGCGCGCTCGCGCTCGCCTCGGCCCCGCGCCCGATCCGCGCCGCGACGGCCGACGTCGTGGTCGCCTACGCGGGTTCGCTCGTCACGCTCATGGAGCGTTCGCTCGGCCCCGCCTTCAGCGCGGCCTCGGGCGACGCGTTCGAAGGCCGGGCGAAGGGGAGCACGGCACTCGCGAATCTCATCGCGGGCGGACTGCTCTCGCCCGACGTCTTCGTAAGCGCCGACGCGGCGTCGGCGAAGTCGCTCCTGGGCGGCGCGAAGCCGGCGGCGCGCTGGTATGCGACGTGGGCATCGACGCGCGTCGAGATCGCGTATTCGCCGAAGTCGACGTTCGCCGCCGATTTCGATGCGGCCGCGAAAGGCAAGCTCGCGTGGTACGAACTCTTGCAGCGGCCGGGCGTTCGGATCGCGCGGACCGATCCCGCGCAGGATCCCAAGGGTTACCGCGTGCTGCTCGTGATGCAGCTCGCCGAGCGCTATTATAACGTCCCGAACCTTTCCCGAACGATCCTCGGCGATCCCGAGAATCCGGAGCAGGTGCTCCCCGAAGAGAGCGCGCTCGCGCGGCTCGACGCGGGCGAGATCGACGGGCTCTGGGCGTATTCGACGGAGAGCGTCGGCCGCGGGCTGCCGGCGATCGCCCTGCCGCCGGAGATCGATCTCGGCGATCCGGCGCGCGCCGCGATCTACGCGACGGCGAGCGTGACGGTCGGCGGGAGAACGCACGCGGGTTCGCCGAGCGTTTACGCGTTCACGATCCCGACGGCCGCTCCCAATCCGGCGGGCGCCGTCGCGTTCGGCAGATATCTCCTGAGCGATGCCGGGCGCGAACTCGAACGGAAGGCCGGCCTCACGCCGCTCGTTCCGGCGTTTGCGGGCGATCCGGCCGCCGTCCCCGCGGAGCTGCGGCGCTAGTTCGGTCGGCCGGCCGCGGCGAAGCGGGCGCCGGCGAGACGACGGTCTGCGCGGCTTTCCCCGTCGCGGCCGCGAGCGCCGCGATCGCGGCGTCGTCGCTCGGAAATCTCGCGTAGGGTGCGAGCCGCTGCGAGAAATGCGCCGTCCCGCTAAACGGACCGACCTTGCCGTCGAAGACGCCGTCGATCTCGGAGGGGAACCAGCCGATCGACGCCTGAGCCCAGGTGATCGCGATGACGCCGTGCTTCGTCGGCCACGGCAGCGCGTAGGGAATCTCCGTATTGCGAACGACGCGTTCCGCGCTCGCGTCCACGACGAGCGTACCGTGCGCGTGGTACGCGTCGGCCGTCCGGCTCGAGTACGCGATGGCGAGCTGTCCCGGCGCGCACGCGTCGCAGGGAGCGAAGTCGTACCGATATTCGGCGAGCCACGTCGAGCGGACGGGATCGTGCACGAGCGGGCGGCGGGCGTCCTGTTTCTCGCTGCTCGCGCGGAGCTCGCCGTCGCTCAAGACGTACCATTCGTCGCTCGCCGTCGTACGGCGGTTCATCGGAGCGTCGACGCTCAGGACGTCGTGCGAACGTACCGCAATCGTCCCCTTGCTCTCGCTCGCGTAGCGATCGGCGATCCGCTGCACGACGCGGTCGGCCGAGAGCGACGCGGCGGGCGACGGAGCCGCGGAAGGCGCCGGATCGGCCGCGTAGATCGCGACGAAGCCGCTCGCGGCGGCGAGCAGGACGGCGAGCACGGGCTGGTCGGTCATCGGCAAGCGCCCTCGGGCGATACGCGGGCCATCGGTCGTTACTGCATGCCCCGCTCCGCCGGGAAGCAATCGTGGGCGCGGCGGAGTGGCGGCGCTCACATGCTCGCGCGGAGCGCCCGATACGATGAGCAATGGACGTCCGTCGCAGACTCTTGCCCGTCCTCGCGGGGCCGCTCTTTCCCGAACTCGCGTCGCCCGCGAAACGCGCCGAACCCGTCGCGGTCCGGTCGTCGAGCGTTACGGCGACGCTGGAATCGGTCGGCCGCGGCGGACGCGACGCGCGGTTGTATCGTCTTCACGTCGCGAACGAGTCGCAGCAGCCGGTCGAGGCGGACGTCTTCGCGTGCGGACGCACCGACATCGGCGAGCGCTACGCGCCGACGCACGTGGTCGTCGGGCCCGACGCCGCGGCGACCGTCGCGATGAAGATCGCGATCCCGCGCGGGCGGCGCTATCGCGTCGTCGGCGAGATCCACGCGCCGTCGGCGACGTTCCTCATCGAAGCGACGGACCCGTCCGGCGGCGTGGTGCCGCTCGCGTCCGTGCTGCGCGGATTCGTCGCCGCCTGCGCCGCGGCGGCGGCCGTCGCCTTCGCCGTCGACCGGCCGGCGGTCACCGCGCTCGCCGCACCGCCGACCTCCGATGCGGCGCAGCCGCTGACCGTCGGCTACGCCCTCGCGAACGCGCGCAGCGCCGCGTACACCGTGACGACGCAGGAAGGCGAGCGGATCGACGGCGGCCCGCTCTCGCGCGACGGCGGCAGTTTCCAAGTCGCGCTCCCCGCGCGCGCGATTCCCGAACGCTACCGGATCGCCGTCGACGCGACCGGTGCCCTCGGCGCCGCGACCCGCAGCGTCGACGTCGTCGCGCTCGCCGCCGCCGCACCGCCGGTCGCCGCCGCGCCGCTGCAGACGCCCGCGCCGCGCCGCAGCGCACCGCCGAAGCCGTTCAAGATCGACCGTCTCGCGCTCGCGAAGGATACCGTCGCGGGCGGTCAGCCGATCGAGGTCGACTACCGCGTCTCCGACGTCGACGGCACGGTCCGCTTGATCGACGCGCAGGGGACGGTGCGTGCCGAAGCGCTGCTGCGCAAGCGCGGCGATTCGATCGTCCTCGCGCCGCTCGTAACCGCGGACGAAGATTTTCGCGTCGTCGTTCAGGCCGCGCACGGACGCAACGTCGCCGAGGCCAGCGTTCCCGTGCGCGTGACGAAGGCGCTCTCGATGGACGACGCGCTCGCCGCGGCACGGCGTGCAGGGACGGGCCCGATCGTGCTCGCCGCCCCGAAAGTCGCATCGGGTGCGTCGATCGACGTCGGGATCGTCGATCACGAACCGGCGATGCACGTGTCGCTCGTCGACGCGCAGGGGAACGACCTCGGCCACAGCGACGTCGCCGCGAATCAGAACGTCGTATCGCTCACCGCTCCGACGGTCCGCATTCCGACGACGTACACGGTCCTCGCGACCTACGCGAGCGGCGCCGGCCAAGAGACGGCGATCCGCAGCGTCACGATCGACGTGCCGCCGCCCGCGACGAGCGGCTAACTCGCCGCCGCCGCCCGCCGGTCGCGCGCGCGCCGTGCCGCCGGTGCGACGACGCGACGGATGACGACCTGAACGATCGCCGCGACCGGCAGCGAGAGGATCGCGCCCGGGATGCCGGCGATCGCCGAGCCGACGATGAGCGCGATCGTGATCGTCAGCGGATCGATCGCGACGGCGCGATTCATCACGAGCGGGACGAGCGTGTTGCTCTCGAGCTGTTGGATCACGACGTAGAAGATCGCCACCTGCACCGCCTTGTGCCAGTCGACCGTGACGAGCGCGACGATCACCGCGACCGCACCGCCGAGCACGGGGCCGATGATCGGGATCGATTCCGTCAGGCCCGCGACGACGCCGAGGAGAAGCGGATACGGGACGCCGAGGAAATAGTCGCCGACCCCGCTGCAGACGCCGATGACCGTCATGTTGATGACGACGCCGCGCAGATAGCCGCCCGTCTTCAGGCTGAGATCGTCGAGCAGCGCGCGCCCGTCCGCGACGCGCTGCGGCGTGTAGAAGCTCAGCGTGAACGCCGCCAGCTCTTCGGAAGCGGAGAGCCAGAAGAAGACGAGCAGCAGTAGCAGGAAGACGTTCGTGACGCTCTGCGCGATCAAGATCGGAAACGAGATGAGCAGCGATGCCTGCGACGTCACGAACGTGCTGATGCGGCCGGGGAGCTGCGCGAGCAGATCGCGCGCCTGCGGATTGTTCGCGAGCATGTCCTGGTAGCGCGTGACGAAGCGCTGTACGTTCGCGGAGATCTCCGGAACGTGGTCGATGAGGCCCGCGATCTGGATCGTGAGCGGCGAGATGACGAGGTAGAGCAGACCCGCGATGACGGCGACG
>CAZZZK010000090.1:0-5117 GCA_964658555.1 Vulcanimicrobiota bacterium
TGGCCGGCGCCGAGCTGCTTCAGCATCGCCCGCGTCGCGCGGAAGGTGAGCGCGACGAGACTCAAGCGCTGCGAGGCGAGCTCGCGCGAGAGCGACGCGGGAAGATGCCTGACGTCGGGAGGCGCGAGCAGCGGATCGATCGTCGCGATCTCGCGAGCGACCGCCGGCTCCGGAGACGCACCGGCACGCGATTCGATCATCAACGACGCGTACGAAAGCGTCGTTTGGCGCAGCGAGAGATAGGCGGTCGGAAGAACCGGCTTGAGATACGAGCCGCGTATGTCGGCGACGACGCCGACGATCGTCGTCGGGGGCGGCGCCGTCTTCGCGCCGTCCGTCGAGTATTGGATCACGAGCCGCTTGCCGATCGCCTCGCTCGCGGGCGCGCCCGGAAAGTAGCTGCGAACGAAGCTCTCGTTCACGACGGCGACGCGCGGAGCACCGGCACGATCGTCGCTCGTAAGCGACCGTCCGGCGACGAACGTCGCGTGGAGCACGCGGAAATACTCGGCGCCGACCAAACCGAAGTTCGCGTTCGGTTCGAAGCCCGTGCGATACGAACGACCGACGACCGTCACCGTGGTGCCGAGCGTGTTTCCGTCGAACGGGACGGGCTTGCTCCACGCGGCGTGGAGAACGCCGGGCGTCGCCTTCGCGGCGGCGAGCGTTCGCTCGTAGAACGCGTCGAGCGCGGCGTCGTTCGGATAGCGTCCCGCGGGCAGGTAGACGTCGCCGACGGCGGAGACGTTCGTGGGATCGAAGCCGAGCGGTTGGCTCGTCAGCGCGAGAAAGCTGCGAATGACGAGCCCCGCGGCGACGACGAGGACGAGCGTCACGGCGATCTCCGCGGCGACGAACGCGTCCCGCGCCTTGGAGCCGCGGTGGTTGTCTCCGCCGCGGCCGGCGCTCTTGAGGGCGGTCGCGACGTCCCGGCGCGATGCGGTCAGCGCGGGTGCGAGCCCGGCCGCGAAGGTGCAGAACGCGACGATCGCGGCGGCGAACCAGATCGCGGTCGCGTCGATCGGGATGCGATCGGCGCGCGGGATCGTGGCCGGATGTAGCGCGACGAAACCGCTCACGATGCCGTACGCGATCGCGATCCCGGCGAGGCCGCCGATCGCGGCGAGGACGAAAGCTTCGACGAGGAGCTGCGCCACGATGCGGCCGCGCGAGGCTCCGACGGCGATCCGGATGGAGAACTCGCGATCGCGCGATACGGATCGGCTGAGCAAGAGGTTCGCGACGTTCGCGCACGCGACCAGCAGCACGGCGCCGACGGCCGCGAATACGGCGAAGAAGAGGTCGCGCTCGCTTCCGACGAGCGAATCGATCAGCGACAGCACGCGCAGACCGGTCGTCGCGTCCTCGTCCGGATAGCGTCGTGCCAGGAGCGCGACGGCGCGCCCGGCGGCGGCGTCGGCATCGCCGATCGACACGCCCGGTGCGAGGCGCGCGAGCGAAAAGAACGAGTGCGAGTAGCGCTTGTTCGGCGTGCCGAGACCGTCATCGGGGAGGAAGCTCCAGGCGTCCGCCTTCACGAAACCGCGATCGTTGATCGGCTGCTGGAAATCGGCCGGCGCGACGCCGAGAACGGTGTAGGCGACGTCGCCGAAGCGGGCGATCGAGCCGACGACGTGCGGATCCGTCCCGAACGCGGTGCGCCAGAGCCGATCGGAGATGACGATCGTCTTCGCCGCTCCCGCCGTCGCATCGCGAGCGGTCGGAAAGCGTCCGAGTTCGGGGCGGATGCCGAGCGTCTCGAAGAGGTCGGGCGTCGTCTGCACGCCGGGGACGTCGCGCGGAGAGCCGCGGCCGCTCAGCGTGAATTTCGCCGGCGAATAGGCGGCGGCGCTCGTGAAGATGCCGGGCGACGAGCGGACGACGTCCGCGAAATCGGGCAGCGACGTCGGGATCGGCGCGCCGCTATCCGTCCACTCGAGCGCGACCAAACGTTCGGGCGACGCATACGGCAACGGCGCGAGGACGACCGCGTCCACGATACTGAACACCGCGACGGTCGCGCCGATCGCGATCGCCAGCGTCGCGACGATGATCGCGGTGAAGAGCGGCGTCCGCCGCAGCGCGCGCAGCGCGTAAGAGAGATCGCGAAGGAGAAGCACGCGGTACTCCGTGCAGGCGGCCGCGACGAGGTCCCACATCGCGACGAGGGCGTAAGCGAGGGCCGCGAGCGGACCTCGCGTCGAACGTTCCTCGGCGATCGAGCGAACGAAATCGCCCATGATCGACGTGCCGTATTCCTCGCGGAACTCCGTCGGACAGAGGAGCAGGATCGCGCGGTAGAACGCGAGCGCGACGCTCCGCGCCGGCACTAGATCGCTGCGAGCGACGGCAACAGACGACGCGTGCGCGCGATCGTGACGAGCCCTTCGAGACTCTCCGCTTCGGCCACCGCGACCGCGCGGCCGCGTTGCGTCAGCCGGTAATATCGGCGTCGCTCGGCATCGTTCGGCTCGTCGCCTTCGACCTCGACGATGTAACCGTCGGAGAGCAACTGTTTGATGAGCCGGTAGAGCGTCCCGGGAGCGAGCTTAACCGTTCCGGCGGTGTGGGCTTCGACGTCTTTGATGATCCCGTAGCCGTGGCGATCGCCGCCCGCCAGCGCGAGCAAGATGTAGAACGTCGAGGCGCTGATCGGAAGGGCCGCGCGGGCGTCACGGAAGCTCATCCGAGTTTCGGTCCCCATCCGCCGAAGCCGAAGGCCGAACCGATCGCCGTACGCGGTTTCGCGCGATCCGGAGCGCGATCCGCGTCGTATCGAGGCCGTACCAACCGCTCGTCGGCCCCGTGGTCGCCGGAAGGGAATCCGTTGTGATCGATCGTCATGTCGTACTCCAGTCGGAATATATCTGCCACGATTATATCCATATTGAATATATCCGTCAAGGGACGCCACGCGATCCGCTCTTCGATTGTCGACCGTCCGAGCGAGTCGATGCCAGGGAGGGGAGCGGCGGCGACGGCGCCTGACGCCCGGCTCCGTTATCGCGCGATCGCGAGGAGACGTTTCCGACGTGTGCGCGGTAGAACGTGCGCATGAACATCGACGCCCTCTTCGCCGACGTCTACGCCGCCTTCAACCGGCGCGACGCCGCCGCGACGCTCGCACGCATGAGCGAAGACGTCAGCTGGCCGAAGGCGTCCGAAGGCGGCCGCGTCGTCGGCAAACGGGAGATCGCGGCGTACTGGACGCGCCAGTGGGCCGAGTACGATCCTCGCGTCGACGTGATCGAGGTCGTCGACCGCGGGGCGGGCACGATCGACGTCAAGGTGCGTCAGCTCGTCAAGACCCGAGCGGGCGAGGTGCTTTCGGATACGGAGGTTTGGCACGTCTACACGATCGCGAACGGCCTAATCGCGCGCATGGAGCTAAAAGACCCAGGCGGCTCCTCGTCCGACGGGCCGTCTGCGGCGTTCGCGCGGCGCGGCGATGCGGACTAGCCGATTCACCGCGCTCTGTCATCCACGCGAGCACGAGCCGCGGGATCGATCCGTACGGCAGCCCGACAAACGGATCGCCGGCGATCGTCCGCACCGTGAAGCCACCGTTGCTACGCACGTGCACGAGCATCCGCGCCATGAAGCCGGTTGACCCGACCCGATCGGCGTTTTCGAGCTCTTGGTCGCCCGCTTCATCAATTTCGTGCCCGTCGACCGGGAGTCAGGCCCGGCGATTCATTTCGGGCGTCGCATCGCGGCGCGTCGGCATTAGAAACCCGTGATCTTTATCGTAATATCAAGCGGCTCGCCATTCATAAAGACTTGATCACCGACGTAACTAAACACATAATAGGTATGCGGTAACACGCTTCCCTTCGGCCCTGGTTGAGCCACGGTTAACGTATCTTCGTTTGGAATACAGTAGGACGTTTTCTCTAGGCTCTTACCATCCTTCGCTCTCCACCATAACGTATAATCAGAATGAAGCGAGAATCGAATCTTCTCCGGAGTACTTCGTTCAGGCGACGACAACGTCTTATCATCGCCCATCAAAGCGTCCAGTAAATGAGCCCGTAATTTTCCCGACTGTTTACAAGCATGCTTGAAATCCCACGTATAGCCACCATCAGGTGCATGCTTGCTCCAGTCGATTCGTGGTAGTTCTTGGACGCGTTGATATCGCACTCGTTCCGTTGCAGACGCTAAGACCATGATCGACTTGTTATTCTCGAACGTAGGGTTTCTAAGAACGGTTCCGTCACTTGGTACCGCAGTCGAATAGACATAGAAATCGTTATACTCTCGTCGACCCTGATATTTAGGGTCTTTGAAACCCGGGCACGACGTTTCGTCGGCCGCTTGTACGTAAGCGGTATTCGGACTGAACGTTACTGAGCCGTAATCGCCGTTAGAAAAAAAATACAATTGCTGCTTCGTATCTCCCGAGATCCGCCGCCATACTCCAACCAGATGCTCATCGAAACACAAATCGTTCACGCCGACAGTGCGAATCGGCGTCGCGATGACGGCTGATCGTGTCGCGATGAATGTTGACACGAAAAAAATCGAGCTCACGGCTTTGAGAACGCGATACTTCACGCTGACGTACCTCTTTTGGCGAACCCGATGGACAGGGGTCACATCGGGGTGCGACACCGCGTTACGCGAAGATCGCGAGCGGCAAGAACGCCCCGACGACCCAGTTAGGCGCGTCGACGATCTCGCAAATCTTGAGATCGACCGCGACGCTGCAGAGCATGTACGCCTCGACGCGGGTGAGGCCGCGTTCTCGTTCGAGCTGATCGATCGTCGCGCGTATCGCATCGCGCGCGGCAGCCGTGAAATCGGGGCCGACGCCGAGTGCCGCGCGGAAGCCCGCGACGTTCGTGCGGGCGGCGAGCGGGCCCGGCGTGACGAGCTGCGGCGCGTCGAGCGCGAGATCGCGGCGCACCGTCAGACGCACCGTCGCGCGTACGGGCGTCTCGATCGCGGTCCCGCAGACCTCGCCGTCGCCCTGCGCCGCGTGGCCGTCGCCGAGCGAGAAGAGCGCGCCGCGCGTCTGCACCGGCAGCAGCAATCGCGCCCCCGAGACGACGTGCTTCGTATCGATATTCCCGCCGTGACGGTAGGGCGGGATCGTCGAGAGGGCGCCCGCGGCC
>CAZZZK010000090.1:5127-8884 GCA_964658555.1 Vulcanimicrobiota bacterium
ACGCCCTCGGGAAAGAGATCGCGCCGCTCGTTTCGGCGCCGGCGCGAGGCCGATCTCTCCGCAGAAGGGAGCGATCGGGATGCCGATGCCGGGCGCGAACGCCGCCGTCGCGTCCGGCCGCGCGTCGAGCGTCCAGATCTTGAGCGCGGGCTCCGGAAACTCGTCCGCGAGTAAGCCGAACCCGGGGATGATCGCGGTCCAGCCCCAGTCCGCCGTCCGCACGTCGAGAAATTCGATCTCCAGGACGTCGCCCGGCTCCGCGCCCGCGACGAAGATCGGTCCGTTGACCTGATCGAGCCGCGCGAAATCGAGCGTCCGCAACGTTTCGGCCGTGCTCGTCCGTTCGATCTGACCGCACGACGCGTCGAGCAGATCGAACGCGACTTCGTCGCCGGAGGCGACCTCGGCGACGGGCGCGATCGCGGCATCCCACGCGAGGTGATAGCGATCCCGGCCGACGTGAACCGTGCGCCCCATCGCGCGCTAGCCGGTGCGCTCGGCGGGGCCGTCGCCTTCGCGGTAGACGTACCGCCGCTCGCCGAGCCACGCACCGAACTCTTCGGCCGTCATCGGGCGCGCGACGAAGAACCCCTGGATGCCGTCGCACCCGAGCGCGACGAGCGCGTCGAGCTGGGACTGCGTCTCCACGCCCTTCGCGATGACGCGCCATCCGAGCGAACGCGCGACGATCATCGTGCCTTCGACGACGGCACGCATCGGGCGGCTCTGCAGCGCGGCCTCGACGAGCGGCCGATCGAGCTTGATCGCCTCGATCGGAAACTCCGCGAGCGACGCGAGCGTCGCGAGGCTGCCGTCGAAGCCGTCGAGCGAGAATGCGACGCCGCGGGCCGCGCCGCGCGCGACGAGCTCCGGCAGCAGCGCCGCATCGTCGCGCGTGAAGTGCGACGCGCCGATCTCGACCCGCAGCCGGCGCGCGTCGCCGCCGAGCGCTTCGTCGCCGAGCAGTTCTTCGATATCGCGCACGTCGTACGCCGCCAGGTTCACGTCGATCCGGATCGGCATCCCCATCCGCTGCCACGCCGCCGCCTGCGCGGTTGCCTCGCGCAGCACGTACCGGTCGAGCGCGCGCCGGCCCGCGACGTCCTGCGCGATCGACCAGCCGCGATCGGGTGCGAGCAGACCCTGCGTCGGATGGACGCGCCGCACGAGCGCTTCCGCACTCGTCACGCGGCCGGACGCGGCATCGAGAATCGGCTGGTAGCAGAGCACGAACCCGAGCGCGTCCGGCTCCTGCGGCGGTGCGATCTTCGCGAGCGACGGCGTGCGCGACACGTCCCGGAATCGCACGCGCGACCCGCCCGCACCCTTCGCGACGTACATCGCGGCATCGGCCGACGCGAGCAGCTCTTCGCGGCCGCCGCCGTCGTCGGGATAGACCGCGACGCCGATACTCGCCGAGAGCGCGAACTGACATTCGTCGATCGCGAACGGGTACGTCAGGACGCCTCCGATGCGCTGCGCGATCGCCTCGAGTTCGACCCGGTCGTCGATCTGCGGGATGACGATCGCGAACTCGTCGCCGCCGAGGCGTCCGAGATACTCTTCGCGGCGCAGCGTCGAGCGCAGCCGCTGCGCGACCTCCGCGAGCACGATGTCGCCGCCGCGGTGGCCGACCGTATCGTTGACGGCCTTGAAGCCGTCGACGTCGAGGAAGAGGACCGCCGTCCGGCCGCCGACACGCGCCGATTCCGCGAGCGCTTCGTCGATGCGCGTCAGCAACGCCGCGCGGTTGGGCAGCGCCGTGAGCGCGTCGCTGAACGCCAGCCGTTCGAAGCGCGCGTCGCTCTGACGGCGCTCGATCGCACGCGCGAGCGCCTCCACGACGTGATCGAGATAGCGCCAATCCGCGACCTCGAAGGCGCGTTCGCGCGGCGACCGCGAGGCGAAGGTGACCGCCCAGCGTTCGCTCTCGACGCGGAACGCCGCCGAGACGATGCAGCGGGCGTCGAACGGGACGGTCGTTCGCGCGGAGTCGTTGCGCGTATCGAGGATGACGTAGGTTCCGGCCCCGTCGATCGCGGCGCGCGCGGCGCAGCGGTCGAGCGGAACGCGCGTTCCCGCTTCTTCTTCCTGCGACGCGTAGACGATCACGAAATCGCCGTCCTCGACGTGTCCGACGGTCGCCGTCTCGAGCTCGAGGCCCGCGAGCGCTTCGCGCATGATCGTCCGCACTTGCTCGGGCCCGGCGAGCCCGCGCCGCACGACGAGACTCCAGAGCGATTCCAAGCGCTCCTCGCGCTGCACGCGCGGCGAGACGAGCGGCGCGGAATCGCCTTCGAACGGCCGCACGATCGCGAGGACCGGGCGGCTGCGCGTGCCGTCGCGGCGGCCGTGCAGCGATTCGAGCGTTAGCGAGAGCTCGCGCGGCCCGCTGGCGGTCGTCGCGCGCGTCACGAACCGGCGCGGCGACCCGTCCGAGAGTTCGGCGATCAGATCGCTCGCGCGCACGAATTGCCCGGCTCCGTCGAGCCCGAACAGCCGGGCGGCCGCGGCGTCCGCAAAGACGATGGTCCCGTCGTTCGGATCGAAAACGAGATGCGCGTCGCCGTTACGCTCGCCGTCGATTCCCGCGCGCACGAGCGCCGACAGCTGTTCTGCCATCGGTCCGGATTTCGGCCCGCACTTCACCGCGCCCCTGCGGCGATTCGGCCGTTTCGGGACCGGAGGCCGTCACATCGGAGCAGAACGGCGGCCTCGTGAAGATCCGTTCCCTTCTTTCCGTGATCCTCGGCTCGCTCGGCGCGGCGGCGCTCGTCAACCGCGTGCTGCGCGACCGAAGCCCCCTGCCGATCGATCACGTCGGCGGCGTGCGCATCCCGTGGACGTGGCGCGGCTACGAAATCTTCGTCACGGAACGGGGTGCGGGCCCGACCGTCATGCTCGTTCACGGGATCTACGCGGGCGCGTCGTCCTACGAATTTCGGCTGCTCGCGCCGCTGCTCGCGAAACGCTTCCGCGTCGTGACGTTCGATCTGCTCGGCTGCGGCCTCTCCGAGATGCCCGACACCGCCTACGACGCCGAACTCTTCATCGAGCAGATCGTCGACGCGCTCGGGCGTTTCGCGGACGGTCCGATGACGCTCGTGGGATCGTCGCTCGGCGGCGCGTTCGCGATCGCCGCGGCCGGGCGCGCCCCCGATCGAGTCCGGCGGCTCGTCGCGATCTCGCCGACCGGTCTCGGCGTTCTCAGCGGCGATCCGGTGCCGATCCAGCGCCTCATCCAAGCCGTCTTTCACGCACCGCTCGTCGGCGAGCTCGCGTTCAACGGACTCTCGTCGCGCCCGTCGCTGCGCTACTTTCTAAAGACCCAGACCTATGCGAAGCCGTCGTCGATCACGCCCGAGACCGTCGACGCGTTCTACGCCGTCACGCATCAGCCGGGTGCGCGCTACGTCCCGGCGCGATTCGTCGGCGGCGCGCTCAACTGCGACGTGGCACCGGTGCTGCCGCACGTCGAAGCGCCGCTGCTCGTGCTGTGGGGCGACGACGCGTCGTCGACGAGCCCGGTCGAGAACGCCGCCGCGTTCGCGCGCGCCGGCCGCGACGTCCGCGTCGAAACGTTCGCGGGCGCGGGCCTGCTGCCGCACGAGGAAGCGACGGAAGGCGTCGCCGATGCGATCTCGCGCTTCGTCCTCGCACGCGAGGAGAGCTGCGCCGCAGGCCCTAAACCGGCATAGATGGCGACGACGACGGTGCCCGACATCTTCAAGAGCTACGACGTCCGCGGGATCTTTCC
>CAZZZK010000091.1:0-8877 GCA_964658555.1 Vulcanimicrobiota bacterium
CGGATCGAACCCGGCCGTCCGGCCGCCGAGGTGGCCGCGGGCCCGGGCGTCGTCTTCTCGTTCCTGCTTTCCGGGATCGCGTGCGCGTTCGTCTCGCTCTGCTACGCGGAACTCGCGTCGATGGTGCCGATCGCGGGGAGCGCGTACACGTACGCCTACGCGACGCTCGGCGAACTCGTCGCGTGGATCATCGGATGGGATCTCATTCTCGAATACGGTATCAGCGTCGCGCCCGTCGCGGCGTCGTGGTCGGGCTACGTGCAGGCGTTCCTCAAATCGTACGGCTTCGCGCTGCCCGCGTGGGCGCAAGTCGCGCATCTCGCGATCGCGAACGGCCGCGTCGATCTCGCGCACACGCAGATCGACGCGCTCGCGGTCGGCGTCGTCGTGTTCATCGCGGCCGTGGTCGCGATCGGCATCCGCGAGTCGACGACGATTAATACGGTGCTCGTCGTCGTGCAGACGGCGGCGATCCTCGTCTTCGTGTTCGCGCTCGCGGGCGCCGTGCATCCGGCGAATTTCGCGCCCGCGTTCCCGCACGGACTGCACGGCGTCGTGAGCGGCGCGGCGCTCGTGTTCTTCGCGTACATCGGCTTCGATACGGTGACCGTCGCGGCGGAAGAGGCGCGCGATCCCGAGCGCAACGTCCCGCGCGCCGTCGTCGCGTCGCTCGCGATCGGGGCGGTGCTCTACCTCGCGATCGCGGCCGTGACGGTCGGGATCGTGCCGTGGGCGCAGATCGACCCGAACGCCGGGATGGCGGACGCCGTGCGCCGCGCCGGCGCGAATCCGTTCGTCGGCGCGATCCTCACGATCGGCGCCGTCGCGGGAACGACGACCGTCATGCTGACGTCGCTGCTCGGCCAGGTCCGGATCTTCTACTGCATGGCGCGCGACCGCATGTTGCCGCCCGCGGTCTCGCGGGTGAACGCGCGGACGCGAACGCCGCTCGGCACGACGATCGTCACGGGCGCGATCGTCGCCGTGCTCGCGGGGATCGTGCCCCTGGACATCCTGCTCTCGCTCGTGAACATCGGGACGCTCTCCGCCTTCGGGATCGTCTGCGCGGGCGTGCTCGTGCTGCGCTACGTCGATCCGCACGCGAGGCGGCCGTTCAAGGTTCCGGCGGGGCGGCTCGTCGCGATCCTCGGCCTCGGCATGTGCCTCTACCTCATGATCGGCGGACTCTCGGGCGGCACGTGGGTGCGCTTCGTCGTCTGGTTCGCGGTCGGGATGGCCGTCTACGCGGCGTACGGCTACCGCCACTCGCTGCTGCGCCGCCCGGCGGACGCGTGAGCGTCGCGACGCGGCGGTTGCCGCGCGTGCTCGGGCTCTTCGACGTGAGCGTCCTCGCGTCGGCCGCGATGGGGCCCGCGTACAGCCTCGCATCGACGATGGGACTGCTCGTCGTCGCGGCGAACGGCGCGGCGCCGCTCGCCCTCGCGGCGCTCGTCGCGATCATGCTCTGCGTGGCGATCGCGTTCTCGCGGCTCGCGCGCGAGTATCCGAACGCCGGCTCGTCGTTCGCGTGGGCGGCCGCGGCGTTCGGACCGAGCGTCGGCGCGTACGCGGCGTGGATGCTGCTGCTCTCGAATTACTTCGCGACCGTAGCGATCGCGCTGCCTGCCGCGACGTACACGCTCGAACTCTTCTCGCCGGGCCTCGTCGCGCAGCCGGGATGGAACGCGTTCGTCGCGATCCTCTGGATCTCGGCGAGCACCGCGCTGCTCTACGTCGGCATGCGGCCGACCGCGTTCGCGACGGCGCTCTTCCTCGTCGCGGAATTCGTCGTCGTCGCCGCCAGCGCCGTCGCGGCGCTGTTCGCGCACCCCGCGCCCGATCTCCGGGCCTACAATTGCCTACACTGTGATCTCCACGGACCGGGTATCGGCGCGCCGGCGTTGTCGTTCGGCGGCTTCGCGACGGCGATGGTCCTCGGCATCTGGATGACCGACGGGTGGGAAGTCTCGTCGTCGGCATCCGAGGAGACGACGGGCGATGCGAGCACGCCCGGGCGCGGCGGGATCGTCGGATTGCTCGCGACGGCGGCGATCCTCATCTTCGCGATCGTGGCGTATCAGCGCATCGGCGAGTACGCCGGATTCAAAAGCCATGCGGACGACGCGATGGCCTACGTCGCGGATCGCCTCGGGGCGCCGTGGTGGCGCCCGACGCTGCTCGTCACGGTCCTCGTCTCGACGGCCGCGACGCTCTGGACGACCGTGCTCTACCTCTCGCGGAGTCTGTTCGCGATGGGCCGTTCGCACGTACTGCCCGAGGCGCTCGGACGGCTCGACGCGCGCGCGGTTCCGGCCGTCACGCTGGTCACGATCTACGTCGCGACCGTCGCCTTCGTCATCGCGACCGCGATCTGGCCGTCGGCGGGCGCCGCACTCGACACGATCCTCAACGCAACGGCGGTCTTCCTCGGCGTGCTGTTCTGTCTTTCGGCGTTCGCGGCGATGCGGCTCGTCGCGTCGGCTTCCGGGCCGAAGCGTTTCCTCTCGCTCGCCGTCCCGGCCGCGGGCGCGATCTTGCTCGCCGCGGTCATCGGGATCGACGTCGAACAGTCCGATGCGACGACCCGCTCGCTCGAGATCGCGGGCCTCCTCCTCGGCATACCGTTCGCGCTGTGGCGGCGCCGTAGCGCGGGCGCGGGTGCGGCGACGCTACCGGTGAGCGCGGGGTGAGGTCGGCGTGTACGCGCCCGCATCGCCGCTGATCGCGGGCGACGGCGCGGCGAGGAACGCGTACGGCTGACCGTTCGCGAAGACGCCGCCTTCGATCTTGCCGTCGTGGTACGTCGCGTTGAACGGACGCCCGTCCCCGATCGTCCCGAGATCGAGCCAGACCTGCGAACCCCGCACGCCGCCCGTGATCTGATGGAACTCGCCGGCCGACGTGTTGCGGAAAAAGCCCGAGATGCTGCCGTCCTTGGCGACCTGCACCCGCAACACGCCGACGAACGAGCCGCCGCCGACGCGCGTCGGGCTGAACGTCGTCGTGAAGTCGTGCGTGCCCGGCGCGAGCGTGTCGGCGGCCGCCGGCAGGTCGGCGCGAGCCGGAAGCGCGAGGGCCGGACCGCCGGCGATCGCCAGCCCGAGCGCCGCCGCGCGCCCGGCGGTACGAGAAATATTCATGATTCCTTGTGCCCGCGCGAGGTGCGCGATAACGCGCCCTCGGGTTAGGAGCGCACCGCCGCGAGATGGCGCACCCGGCGGTCCGATATACTGCGGGCACGGAAGAGGCGGGCGAGCGCCCGTCGAGTCTCGAGCGGTATCGCGGCGAAGCGATCGTCCGCGTTTACGAGCGAAACGCGAACGGGCGGTTCGGCGCTCGATGCGATCGATCGCGACACGACCGTGCCGCACGTCGTCGATCGGCGCGTTCTGCCGAGCCGATCCGCGATTCGCAAGGCCGCCGGGCGCGTCGTTCCGTACGAACCGCCATGGCCGCCGAACATTCGCACGTCCTCGTGCCGTGGGCGCTGCAGAGCGCGGACCCGGGGCCTTCGATCGAGCGCGGCGAGGGCGTCTATCTCTTCGACGATGCCGGCAAGCGCTATCTCGATCTCGGGTCGGGGTTGATCGCGACGAACCTCGGCCACGGGCATCCCGCGGTCGTCGCGGCGATCGCGAAGCAGGCGGCGACGCTCTGCTTCTCGCCGCCGTCGTTACCGAACGGCGTGCGCAGCGAATACGCGCGCGAACTCTCGCGAATCTCGCCGTGGCCCGAAGGCTGCCGCACGTTCTTCACGGTCGGCGGCGCCGACGCGAACGACGACGCGCTCAAGATCGCGCGCGCGCTCACCGGCCGGCATAAGGTCATGTCCGCCTATCGTAGCTTTCACGGATCGACGACGGCCGCCGGGACGCTCGGCGGGGAGAACCGCCGCTGGCCGATCGAACCGATGGGTGCGCCGGGCATCGTCCGCTTCGTCGCACCGTTTCCGTACCGCAGCCCCTTTCATACGAACGATCCCGCGATCGAAACGCGGCGGGCGCTCGAACACGTCGATTACATCCTCTCCTACGAGGGCGCGGATCGCATCGCGGCGCTCGTCGTCGAGCCCGTCGTCGGCAGCAACGGGATCGTCGTCTACCCGGAGGGCTACCTCGCGGGGCTCCGCGAGCGGTGCGACGCGCGCGGCATCCTCCTCATCTTCGACGAGGTGATGACGGGCTTCGGACGCACGGGCGCGGCGTTCGCGAGCGTGCGTTTCGGCGTGACGCCCGACGTCGTCACGTTCGCGAAGGGCGCGACGTCCGCGTACGTCCCGCTCGGCGGCGTCATGATCCGCGAATCGTTCGCCTCGGCGTTCGACGCGAAGCCGCTCGGCGCCGGGCACACGTATTCCGGCCACCCGCTCGCGGTCGCCGCGGGTCTCGCGGCGCTGCGCGCCTACGAAGGCGAGGGGCTCTTCACGCGCGGGCTCGAGATCGAAGCGTGGCTGCGGGACGGGCTCGGTGCGATCGCGGCGCGTCTTCCGTGCGTCGGCGAGGTCCGCGGCGTCGGCGCGATGTGGGGCGTCGAGCTCGTGCGCGATAGAGCGACGCGCGAACCGCTCGTCGCGTGGCAGGGCCCGACCGCGGGCGTCTTGCCGGGACTGCTCGCCGATCTGCGCCGGCGCGGCGCGTATACGTTCGGGCGCTACAACGTCGTCGTCGTCGCGCCGCCGCTGACGATCTCGCGCGACGAACTCGACGAAGGCCTCGACGCGCTCGGGGGCGCGCTCGAGGCCCTCGCGATCGGCGCGGCGTGACCCGCTCTGCGGCACCGCACGTCGCGAAGCTGCGCTACGGGATCGCGCTCGTGCTCGGGTTCGGCGTGCTCGTCAACTATTTCGATCGCGTCAACCTCTCGGTCGCGCAGACGTCGCTGCATCGCGCGTTCGGGATCGACGCCGTCGGCTTCGGCATCCTCTCGAGCGCGTACAGTTACACGTACGCCGTGCTGCAGCTGCCCGTCGGCGTGGTGCTCGATCGCTTCGGAGTCGTCGCGATCGGCCGCGCGGGCGCCCTGATCTGGAGTATCGCATCGTTTTGGTCGGGCGCCGCGTCGAATTTCGGCGGGTTCTTCGCATCGCGACTGCTGCTCGGCGTCGGCGAGGCGCCGACGTTTCCGAGCAACGCGAAGGCCGTCGCCGCATGGTTTCCGCGGAGCGAGCGCGGGCTCGCGACCGCGATCTTCGACAGCGCGGCGAAACTCGGGACCGCGATCGCGATCCCGCTCGTCTCGATCGTCGCGGCGTCGCTCGGCTGGCGCAGCGCCTTCTACTTCACGGGCGCGCTCAGCCTCGTCTTCTTCGCGGCGTTCTACGCGTTCTATCGCGATCCGAGCGACGATCGCCGCCTCTCGGCCGGGGAACGCGCGTATATCGCCGCGGGGGACGCCGCCGCCGAGGAGGCGCCGGGCCTCGGCGAACGTGCGCGGCTCGCCTATCTGCTCCGCAATCGAAAAGTTTGGGGCCTAACGATCGGTTTCTCCGCGTACGGCTATTCGTTCTATCTCTTCCTCACGTGGCTGCCGAGCTACATGTCGACGCAGCTGCACCTCGGGCTCATCGAATCCGGCTGGTATGCGGCCGTGCCGTGGCTCGTCGCCGCGATCGTCGATCTCGCGATCGGGGGCTGGCTCGTCGACGCGCTCATCCGCCGCGGCTTCGAAGCGACGCGCGTCCGCAAGACGATCCTCGTCGCCGGCCTGCTATTCGGCCTCGCCATCGCGCCCGCGACGACGACGCGCGATCCGCTGATCGCGACGATCTGGATCACGATCGCCCTCGCCGGACTCTCGGCATCGGCACCGATCGGCTGGTCGATCCCCGGGCTCATCGCACCGAAGGGCAGCACCGGAACGGTCGGCGCGATCATGAACTTCGCGAACAACGCGATGGGGATCGTCGCACCGACGGTCACGGGGATCATCGTCGGTGTGACGCATTCGTTCGTCGCGGCGTTCGTAACCGCGGCGGTCGTCCTGCTGATCGGGATCTTCGCCTACGTCGTGGTGCTCGGCACGATCGAACCGATTCCGGAACCCGCGTGAGGGGTTACGTTCCGCTGAAGCGGCGCCACTCGTTGACGAACGAATCGGTCGCGATGAACGCGGCGTAGCGATGCGTCTCGTTGCGGAACTCGATGCCGTTCGCGTCGAGCTGCGTCAGCGTGTATTCCGCGGGATCGATGCGCCAGCGAACCTTCGCACTTCGAACGCTCGATAGCACGAGCTTGCCGTCGACGCGGCTGATCTCGCTCTCGCCGAGGATGTGCACCGTCTCGTCGCCGGGTTCCGAGAACACGTGCTGTACGAAAACGGTCGTGTGCCGGTCGATCATATCTTGCAGCACGTCGCTCGGCGAGATCTCGTTGAGCTGAGTCCGGGCGATTCCGGTGCGTGTGATCATGCGACAGTATAACAGATCGGCTGCGGGAAAAGCAGAGGAGCCGCGATGTTCCTCACGGCTCCTCTCTCTTCGTTCGTAGCGTCGGGTGCGATACGACGGAAAACGTCCGTCGGCACGAAGCCCACATGGCGTGGCTCGATCGTGCGCACCCGTTCGCTGATTCGGTGGATCGAGAGCGGTCAATCCGGCCTCCTTCGCCGTTGGGCCGGGTCGTCTGCAGGTCTGCAGCGTACTCCGATATTCTGCGAAGGAAAGGGCCGGGTCACGGGCAGCGCGTGTTGCCCGTGACGCTCGAGACGGCGCCGTTCGCGGCCGTGACCGTCTTCGTGTAGCAGAGCCCGTCGTCGTCGACCTCGGCGTACGTCTGCGTACTCTTTTGTCCGGAGTTGCCGACGAGCCGGAACGTCGCGGCGTCGAAGGCGAGCGAGTCGGTCGGACTCGTCGTCTCGGACGTCTGCGTGATCGCGATCGGGCCGCCGAAGACGGTATCGTAGCCGTTCTCCTGATAGCCCTGCGCGATCGTCGTCGTCTGCACGTCTCGGGTCGCTCCGAGCGTCGTGCGGATCGTAAGGTCGAGCGGATAGGAGAACGTTCGATAGGAGCGGTCGACGCCGCCGTCGTGCGACGTCAGCGTGAACGACGAGACGGTCGAGCGCTGGACGATCGTCTGTGCGGAGAGCGCGGCCGTGTCGACGATCGTCTGCGCGTTCGAGAACGCGACGTTCGCCTCGACGGAGGTCGCGACGCGGCCGTGCGACGTATTCACGTACCCGGCGATCGTGTAGCTGCGCGCCGACGCGATCGTCTCCGTACCGTTCGGAGCGGTGGCGGGCGTCGTAAAGTTTTCGGCGAGCATCGGCGCCGGCGGCCGGAGCGTGTCGGCGGTGAGGCCGCCGGTGACGCGCGCGCTCTTGGAATCGCGGTAGACGAGCAGCGTCCCCGTCGTCGCGAAATCGTTGTCGCTGTTATAGACGCCGATCGCGATCGCGTGCGGTTTCCCGTCGGCGAGCAGCGCGGCGAACGGCGTGAGGTCGACGCGATACGGTTTGAAGTTCAGCGTCTGCGTGCCGGGGATCGGTTGCCACAGATACGGATCGATGCCGCCCGTGTAGATCCACGGATAGACGGGCGCGACGCCCGCCGGCGTTCCGTCGATCGAGATCTCCGTTTCGCGGAAGCCCGTGTTCCCGCAATTGTTCAGTGCCGGAGCGATATCGTTCGAAGAGCACGTATACCAGAATTCGTCGCCGCCTTGGCTCTGCGCGAATACGTCGAGGTACGCCCGCACCGTATTCGTCGGCAGCGTGAACGTACGTGCGAGCGTCGCGGGTGCCGTGAGGGCGGTGAGCTCGCCGCCGTACCCGCCCGAGAGCGGCAGGACGACGTCCGGGACGACCGCGGCCGGATGCGCGAAATCGGGCTCGTAGAAGACGAGCCGCGTGCTGCCGCCGAGCACGCCGTCGAGCCCGAGGCTCGCGCTGACGATGTTGAAGATCTCGACCTCGCCCGGCTGCGATCGCCGCAGGAGGGCGCTGAGGTCGGTGACGTCGCGCTCGACGTGCCACGTCGAGCGCTGATTCGCGAGCGGTTCCGCGGTGCTTCCGAAATAGATGTTCGTATTCGCGAGCCAGGCGTCGGCCGTGCGATCGTACTGCACGCCGGGCGAGATCGAGAGATCGCCTTCGAAGATCACCTTCGCCCACGGGCCCGGGCACGCGGCGGGCGGCGCGTAGGTGAAGCCCTGCGCGGCGTATTGCGAGAACGCGTCGTTCGTGAAGAGCGGGACCGTGCACGAACGCGTACGCGGCCGCGGGACGGGCGCCTCCGCCGAGATCACGTTCGTCGATCCGACGATGCCGTTCGTCGCGGCGACGGCCGCCGCCGCGCGCGTTCGAGGCATGGCGAGCGGAGCGTGCGCGCGCAGGCGTGCCGGCAGGAAGACGGGTGCTCCCGGCGCGTTCGCGGAGACGGGGAGCGAGCTCGTCGCGAACGCGGCGCTCGCGGCGAGCGACGTGACGGCACGAAGAAGATGGCGCAATGCAAAAGCCTCGCAGATGAATGCGGCGGAGCGATGCTCCTGAAGCGAATGCCTACGAAGGGCGTACCGCGCCCCCCTTCGTTCATCCGCTGCGATCGCGAGCGTCGTACGTGCGATCCGAATGGTACGGCACCTTTGCGATGGGGAGCGCCCGCCCGCGCGACCGCCTCCGCGAACAGGCACCGTCCATGCGTTTCGCGAGGTATCCGGCATGGATGAAATCCCGCGGCGGCCCGAGCCGGGCGACGTGACCGAACCGATTCCGCGCGTCGTCCCGCGCGCCGAACCCGCGCGCGCCGTACCGGCGTCCGGCATACCGTCGGCCGCGCCGCCGCCCGTCGTGCCGCCGGGCGAGCCGCCTCCGGGCTACGTCCACCGCTTCGGCTCGAAGCCGTTCTATCTCTTCGCGCGCTTCGTCGCGTTCCTCATCGAC
>CAZZZK010000092.1:0-8825 GCA_964658555.1 Vulcanimicrobiota bacterium
GATGCCGGCGTCCCCGTCGTACGCCGCGATTCGCGCGCGAGCGCGCGCCCTCGACGCGAGCGACGCGTGCACGGCCGGCAGCGGCGCGCGAACGCGGGCGATCCACGCGCCGAGCGCGGTCCACGTGCCGGACCGCATCGCGCGCAGCAGCGTTCGATCCGAGATACCGGCGGGACCGTCCGCGACGAGGACGGCGTCGCGACCGTCCGTATCGAGCGACGCGGCCACGATGCCGGCGCCGTCCGGTCCGTACCAGCGAAAACGATCGCGGATCGCGAGCCCGGGCGCGACGAAGGCGTGGATCCCGGCGTGGGCGAGCAGCGTCGGCAGCGTCTGCGGATACGCGGGCGCGTCCGCGAACCAGGCGACCACGGGCGTCGTGCCGAGCTCGCGCCGCGCGAAGCGCACTCCGAAGGCGAGCGCGCGCAGCACGGCCTCGCCGGACGCGAACGGCCGGTCGCGCGCGCCCCAGAGCGCCGCGCCGGATGCATCGAAGCGACCGACGCGCGCGAGGTTCGCGACGCGTCCGAACAGCGCCGGGTCGCGCGCGAGAACCGATTCGTAGCGCGACGTGCGCGGTTCGTCGTAGACGAACGCGGCATCGAGCTCGAGCTGCCGCACGGCCGACGCGAACGTTCGCAGCGCGAGCGATTCCGAATCGTCGCCCGGTGCGGGATCGCGTGCGAAGGCGAGGAGCGCCGTCCCGCGCTTCGCCGGCTCGCCGATCGCTCGGACGAAGGCTCGGCGCTCGGTCGAGACGATCGCGTGCTGAGCGGTCGCCTCGAACTGCGCTTCGGAAGCGTGCTCCGCGGCGTCGACGTCGAGCGTGACGTACCCCGCGAGCGCTCCCGCGCAAACGATCGTGCGATGTTCGGCGTCGAACGCTCCGCGGGCGATCCCGTCGATCCGCAGTACCGCGCAGGCGCCTCCGGCGAGCCGGAACACGCGATACGCGAGCCGCGCGGGGGTGATTCGGCCCGGGACGACGATGCGTTCGGCGCCCGAACCGCGGGCGTTCGCCATCCAACGTTTCAAATCGACGCCTTCTACCCGAACGTCGCGAGAACCAATACGCACACAACTATTTTCTCACGCGGGCAATCGGTTTCGCCGTCTCGCCCGTTGAGCGAGAGACCAATTGATCGTATGGGTACTCGCACGTCGCGAACACTCTGATAGGAGATATTTTCAAAGATGACTTTCAAAAACGTTCTCAGCGCGGCGCTCGCTTCTGCGGCCGTCCTCACCGGATCCGCGGCGTTCGCGCAGCAGAGTTCGCCCCCGCCGGCCGGCTCGCCGATGATGAAGCCCTCCGGTGCCGGCATGGATATGTCGGCGGGCGATCGCTTCGGCGGCCCGACGTACACCGGCGCGCCCGATCTCGACGTGACGTCGGCGCTCGTGACCGCGGGCGGCGGAGCCGCGAGCTTCTCGACGGCGAAGGCTCTTACCACGATCGTCGGCCCGACGCTGACGAATGCGGAAGTCGCGAAGCTCACGACGCAGTTCGGCAAGGCCGATACGGATTCGTGGATCACGGTCTTCGATTTCGCCGTGCAGGATGCCGCGAAGATCGCGACCGCCGCAGGCGTCGCGTTCCCGACGCCGCCGGCCGATCTCAGCGGAAAGAAGCTCGCGGGCGCGATCGTGACCGCCGGCGTGACCGCTCCCGAAAACCGTTTCTGGACGGGTTACATGCTCGATGCGCTCGTGACGCACAAGATCCACAATCAAGTCATGGACGACATCGATAAGAAGTTCGGCGCGAAGGCCGACCTCAACTATCACGTCGTGACGAATCAGGCGATGTACGACCTCGCCCAAGCGCTCAACGGCTAACGAACCGGCGCGGCCGTGCGGCTCGCCTCGGGCGAGCGTCGGCCGAATTCCCGAAGAACGAAAAGCCCGCGTCGGAAGGCGCGGGCTTTTTTACATCGTCCCGCCGCGTCGCGGGCGCCCGCGCTCACGATCCGGTCGCGGTCTTCCCGTCGAGCGCGAGGTTGAGTTCGAGGACGTTGACGTGCGGTTCGCCGAGAAAGCCGAGCTCGCGGCCGTGCGTCAGCTTCGCGACGATCCCTTCGATCGACGCCGCCGAGACGCGACGCGCTTTGGCGATGCGCGGTATCTGGTAATACGCCGCCTCGGGCGAGATATCGGGATCGATCCCGCTCGCGCTCGAGGTGACGAGATCCATCGGGATCGGTACCGTCGCATCCGGGTTCGCTTTCACGAGAGCCCGGACGTTCGCACGCGTCGTATCGACGAGCTTCTTCGACGTCGGCCCGAGATTGGTTCCGCTCGTCGCTGTCGGATCGTAGCTGTTCTTCCCCGCGGCGGACGGACGGCCCGCGAAGTATTGCGGCTTCGTCCAGAGCTGCCCGATGAGATCGGAGCCGACGACGGCGCCGCCGACGCGCACGAGCGACCCCTCGGCTTGCGCGGGGAACGCGACCTTCGCGATCCCGGTCATCGCGAGCGGGTACGCGATGCCGAGCAGCAGCACGGTGACGGCCGTGTAGATCAGCGACGTGACGAGATGGTGGATCGTGCCGTCGTTCGTCGACGCGTCATCGCGCGTCGCCGCGCCGGCGGCGAGTCGGGATTCGGGTGCGTAGGTCGTCGTTTTCATCGTTCGCTTTCCGCGTTTACGTCAGGTGGAGGCCGCTGAGGATGAGGTCGATGAGCTTGATGCCGACGAACGGCACGACGATGCCGCCGAGCCCGTAGATCAGCACGTTGCTCAGCAGCACGGCGTTCGCGCCGCGCGGCCGATAGGGCACGCCGCGCAACGCGAGCGGGATCAGCGCGATGATGATCAGCGCGTTGAAGATGATCGCCGAGAGGATCGCGCTCTGCGGCGTCGCGAGGTGCATGACGTTGAGCGCCTGCATCTGCGGATACGTCGCGACGAACATCGCCGGCAGGATCGCGAAATACTTCGCGACGTCGTTCGCGATCGAGAACGTCGTGAGCGCGCCGCGCGTCATCAGCAGCTGTTTGCCGACTTCGACGACCTCGATCAGCTTCGTCGGATCCGAATCGAGATCAACCATATTGCCGGCCTCTTTGGCCGCCTGCGTGCCGGAATTCATCGCGACGCCGACGTCGGCTTGCGCGAGCGCGGGCGCGTCGTTCGTGCCGTCGCCCGTCATCGCGACGAGCCGGCCCGAGGCTTGCTCGCGCTTGATGAGGCCCATCTTCGTTTCCGGGGTCGCCTCGGCGAGGAAATCGTCGACGCCCGCTTCGCGCGCGATCGCGCTCGCCGTGAGCGGATTGTCGCCCGTGATCATGATCGTCCGAATGCCCATCGCGCGCAGCCGGTCGAAGCGCTCGTGCATGTTCGGCTTGAGGATGTCTTTGAGATAGATGACGCCGAGGATCCGATCGTCCTCCGCGAGCAGCAGCGGCGTCCCGCCCGCGCGGGCGATCCGTTCCACGTCGCTCGCGAGGACGTCGCCGCTCGGGTCGCCGCCGCGTTCGCGGACCCACGCCCGGACGGAATCGGGCGCACCCTTGCGGATCGACCGGCCGCCTTCGAAATCGAGGCCGCTCATCCGCGTATACGCCGAGAACGGCACGAAGCTCGCGCCCTCGGGCGCGGAGCGCGTGACGCCGGCGGCCGCCGCTTCCTGCTCGGCGAGCGCGACGATCGACCGGCCTTCCGGCGTCTCGTCGGCGAGCGACGAATAGTACGCCGCGATCGACGCGTCGCGACGCGCGAGGCCGGGTGCCGTGACGATCTCGGTCGCCTGGCGGTTGCCGAGCGTGATCGTGCCCGTCTTATCGAGCAGCAGCGTATCGACGTCGCCCGCGGCCTCGACCGCGCGGCCGCTCATCGCGAGCACGTTGCGCTGCAGCACCCGGTCCATGCCGGCGATGCCGATCGCGGAGAGCAGGCCGCCGATCGTCGTCGGAATGAGGCAGACGAGCAGCGCGATGAGCACCGTGACGCTCTGCGCCGTGCCCGCGTAGATCGCGAACGGCCCGAGCGTCGCGACCGCGATCACGAAGATGATCGTAAGCCCCGAGAGCAGGATCGAGAGCGCGATCTCGTTCGGCGTCTTCTGCCGCGATGCGCCTTCGACGAGCGAGATCATCCGATCGAGGAACGACTCGCCCGGATTCGAGCTGATGCGCACGACGATGTAATCCGAGAGGACGCGCGTCCCGCCCGTGACGGCGCTGCGATCGCCGCCCGATTCGCGGATCACCGGTGCCGATTCGCCCGTGATCGCGGACTCGTCGACCGATGCGGCGCCTTCGACGACGTCGCCGTCGCCCGGGATCACCTCGTTCGGTTCGATCCGCACGAGATCGCCCTTGCGCAGCTGCGTCGCGCTCACCATCGAGGCGACGCCGTCCGTCATCTTCCGGGCGAGCGTATCGCTCTTCGTACGCCGCAGATACTCGGCTTGCGCTTTGCCGCGGCCTTCGGCGACGGCTTCCGCGAAGTTCGCGAAGATCACCGTGAACCAGAGCCAGAGCCCGATCGCGAGATCGAAACCGGCGTTCGCTCCGCCGTGCAGCGCGACGTCGCGAACGAAGAAGAGCGTCGTGACGAGCGCGCCGACTTCGACGATGAACATCACGGGATTGCGCGCTTGAACGCGCGGATCGAGTTTTTTGAGCGCATCGGTCACGGCGCGCGTGACGATCGCGCGATCGAACATGGAGCGCGACTGGGGCCGGCTTTCGCCGCGACGGGAGACCATGTTAGAACGTCTTTCCTTGTTGCATGAGGAGGTGCTCGACGATCGGTCCGAGCGCATCGGCCGGCACGAACGTCAGGAGTCCGACGATGACGATCACGCCGAGCAGCAGCGTGACGAAGATCGGCGAGTACGAGGTGAACGTCCCCGCCGTCTCGGCGACGGCTTTCTTTCCGGCGAGCGACCCCGCGAGGGCGAGCGCCGGAATGATGAAGAGGAAGCGCCCGCAGAACATGACGATGCCCGTCACGTAATTGAGATACGTATTGCCGCTGACCCCCGCGAACGCGCTGCCGTTGTTCTCCGCGGTCGAGGAGAACATGTAGAGCATCTCCGAGAAGCCGTGCGGCCCCGCGTTCGTGAGCTGCCCCGTCGCGATCGGTAAGAGGATCGAGATCGCGGTCGGAACGAGCGCGAATACCGGCAGCACGAGGATGCCGAGGATCGCGATCTGCACTTCGCGCCGCTCGATCTTCTTACCGAGAAGTTCGGGGGTGCGGCCGACGAGCAAGCCCGCGATGAACACCGTCAGCACGACGAAGATCAGCATCCCGTAGAGGCCGGTCCCGACGCCGCCGAACACGACCTCGCCGAGTTGCATGTTCAGCAGCGGCACGAGCCCGCCGAGCGGCGTGAACGAATCGTGCATCGCGTTGACGGCGCCGCACGACGTATCCGTCGTGACGGTCGCGAAGAGCGCCGACGCCGCGACGCCGAACCGGCACTCCTTGCCTTCGAGATTCCCGCCCGTGAGGCCGAGATGCTGCACGATCGGATTGCCCGCGGCCTCGGCCGCGTACGCACCCGCGAAGCCGACGATGAAGAGGACGGACATCGCCGCGAACAGCGCCCAGCCTTGGCGCTGATCCTTCGCGAATTTCCCGTACGTGTACGTCAGGCCGGCGGAGATCGCGAAGATCGCGAGCATCTCGAGCAGATTGCTCAGCGGGGTCGGGTTCTCGTTCGGCGAGGCGCTGTTCGCGTTGACGAACCCGCCGCCGTTCGTGCCGAGCTCCTTGATGATCTCCTGCGAGGCCATCGGGCCCTGCGAGATCGCCTGCTTCGTGCCCTCGAGCGAGACCGCGTTCGTATACGCGTGAACGTTCTGCGGAACGCCCTGCGCGAGCAGCAGCAGGCCGCCGACGAGGCTTAGCGGGATGAGGACGTAGAGTAGCGAGCGCGTCATGTCGACCCAGAAATTGCCGACGGTCGTGCGATCGGTCCGCGTGATCCCGCGCACGACGGCGATCGCGATCGCGATGCCGGCCGCGGCGGAGACGAAGTTGTGCCACGCGAGCCCGGCCATCTGCGTGAAGTAACTCATCGTGCTCTCGCCCGAATAGAACTGCCAATTCGTATTGGTCAGGAAGCTGATCGCGTCGTTCCACGCCGCGTCGGGTGCGAGGTTATCGAAGCCCTGCGGATTGAACGGCAGATACTTCTGCGTCCGCAGGACGACGTAGAGATACGCGAGCCCGACCGCACTGAAGGCGAAGATCGCGAAGAGATAGCCCGTCGCCGTCATCTCGCGCGCCGGATCGATGCGTAAGAGTTTGTAGAAACCGCGTTCGATCGGGCCGCAGACGGGCGAGAGGAACGTCCGCTCGCCCGCGAAGACGCGGTACATGAACGCGCCGAGCGGCCGCGTTAGCGCCACGACGAGCGCGAAGAAGACGAAGGCTTGCAGCCAGCCGTAGATCGTCACGGCGCGCCTAGAATTTCTCGGGGCGCAGCATGGCGTAGGTCAGGTAGACGAGACTCGCGACCGTGAGCACGAGCCCGAGCGTGTAGTCGAACACGTCAGATGCGCTCGCACGCGCGAGCGTAGACTTCCAGCAAGACGAAGCCGAGGACGCTGAGGACGACGACCGATATTTCGATGAGAAGCACGAACCACTCCAAGGTGAGCACGTCTCATTTTCATCGAAGCGGAGCGACCCGAACAGCCGCCGGACGGACTATCCGTTCGGATCAGAAGCTCCGCCCGGCTCGCAGCGCGAGGTGTTCCGCGATCGGCCCGAGCGCGTCGGCCGGCAGAAAGGTGAGCGCTCCGACGACGACGATGACGGCGGCGAGCAGCGCGCCGAAGAACGCGGTATCCGTGCGCAGCGCACCCGCCGGCCGGTCGTTCCGCGGCCGCGCCGCGAGGACGCCCGCGAGCGCGAGCGTCGGAACGATCGCTGCGTAGCGGCCGACGAACATCGCGATGCCGAGCGCGATATCGTAGAACGTATTCGCGCCGAGCCCGCCCATCGCGCTGCCGTTACTCGCCGCAGACGACGTGAATGCGTAGAGGATCTCGGAGAAGCCGTGCGGCCCGGCGTTCGAAAGCGTCGCCGCCCCGGCCGGCACGATCGCCGCGACCGCAGCGGGCATGAGGATCGCGGCCGGAAACGCGAGGATCGCGAGCAGCACGAGGAGGATCTCCCGCCGCTCGATCTTCTTTCCGAGATACTCCGGCGTTCGACCGACGAGCAGACCGGCGATGAAGACCGTCAAGATCGCGAACGTGACGATGCCGTACAAGCCGCTCCCCACGCCGCCGAACGCGACCTCGCCGAGCTGCATGTTCGCGAACGCGACGAGTCCCGCGAGCGGCATGAGCGAATCGTACGTGAAGTTGCCCGCGCCGACGGTGCTGTCGGTCGCGACGGCGAGCGAGAGCCCCGCGCCGGATGCCCCGAAGCGGACCTCCTTGCCCTCCATATTGGCGCCGGCGACGCCGAGCGCGTGAACGAGCGGATTGCCGGCCGTCTCGGGCAGCGACGCTCCGACGGCGCCCGCGAGCAGGAAGGCGCTCATGACGCCGTACAGCATCCAGCCGTGACGCGGCGAGCCGACCATCCGGCCGAACGTATGCGTCAACGCCGCCGGGACGAGCAGCATCGCGAGAAGCTGTAAGACGTTTGCGAACGGCGTCGGATTCTCGTTCGGCGAGCTCGAGTTCGCGGCGACGAAACCGCCGCCGTTTCCGCCGAGCAGCTTGATGCTCTCCTGCGAAGCCATCGGGCCGCCCGTGATCGCTTGGCTCGCGCCTTCGATCGTGTGCGCGTTCAGGTAGGGCGAGAAATTCTGCGATTCGCCTTGCCAGGCGAAGGCCAGGCCGAAGACGATCGAGAGGGGGAGCAGCACGTACAGGAGACCGCGGGTGAGATCGACCCAGAGATTCCCGATCGTCGACGAACCGTCGCGCGCGAGGCCGCGCGCGAACGCGATCGCGACCGCGAGCCCGACGCCGGCGGCGAGGAAATTCTGCCAGGCGAAGACGGCCATCTGCGTCAGGTAGCTCGCGGCATTCTCGCCCGCGTAGAATTGCCAGTCGGTCGTCGTCGCGAAGCTGATCGCGGTATTCCACGCGAGATCCGGCGCGAAATTTCCGAAGCCTTGCGGATCGAGCGGTAAGAACGCCTGTACGCGAAGCGCGACGTACGTGAAGGCGACGCTCGCGACGCTCGTGGCGAGAAGCGCGAAGAGATACGTGCGGCTCGTCATCTCGCGCGCCGCATCGATCCGGCAGACGCGGTAGATCGCGCGCTCGAGCGGTGCGAGCGCCACCGACGCGAACGTCCGGCGCCCTGCGAAGACGTGGTCGAGATAGATTCCGAGCGGTCGAACGGTACACGTCAACGCGGCGAAGAGGGCGAGCATCGTGAGGACGGCGGCGGAAGACACGTGCCCGGTGTATCACGCGCGAGCCGCCCGCGATAGCCGCCGATCGGATGAGCCGATCGACTGCGCTACGGCCGGACGCGGTTCAGCGTGGAGCGAGCACCAGAAGTTCGCGCGCGTCGGCGGCGATCAAGCGGGCGGCGAACGATTTCTTGCCCCACGGCGGGCGATTCGTGCGCGGCGATTCGCATGCGATCACGTCGGAGCTGTCGCACGCGGCGACGAGGCCGGCCGCGACGTCGCGTTCGATGAGGACGCGCCACTTGCCGTGCGCCGCCTTCGTCGCGCGTTCCAAGAGGGTGATGAGCTCGAGCGAGGCCGACGCATCGGTCGAGACGTGCACGACCTTGAGATCGACCGACAGCCTGCGCGCGAGGCGGCCCATCCGTTCGATGAGCCCGACGTCGATGACTTCCGAAACGGATCCGCGGCGATGCGCCACGACAG
>CAZZZK010000093.1:0-8800 GCA_964658555.1 Vulcanimicrobiota bacterium
GCCGCCCGCGGGTAGGCGACCCGCGGGGACGGCCGGCCGCGTAACTTGCGCGCGGGCGGCGGCAGGGAGCGCGAGCATCGCCGCCGCGACGATGAATCCGTGGACGATCTTCATGATACCGTTCTCCTCGTCGCTCGTCGAACGCATTATTGCAGACCGAAGACGCTGACGGAGCCGTCCGTCGGCACGTAGACGTGACCGCCCGCGACGAGCGGCGAGACCATCGCCCCGCCGATCCACGACGTCCCCGCCGCCTGGGTCCACGTCCCGGCGGCCGCCGTGTAGAGCGTGTGCGACATATTGAGTGCGTCGAACGCGTAGAGCGAGATCGTGCCGCCGCCGTTGCCCGGCGTCTTGAGTGCCCAGACGATCGCCGTTCCCGCCGTCGTTCCGTTCGACGACACGACGGGTTGCGACCCGGAGTCGCGGCACTCGAGGCAGCCGACGTTCGCCGAACTCTGGACCGTCAAGCCGGCCGGCGCCGTTCCGAGCGCGAACGTCGAAAGCGGCGATCCGGTCCCGTACACGACGTACTGCGCGTTGCCCGGCCCTTGAAAATACGCGGGGCCGCCCCAGATCCCGCCGCCCACGTTCGCGGACCACAGCGCGCCCGCGTTGTTCGCTTGCTGGCCGCCGAGCGCGTCTCGGTTGAGCAGGTACTTCAGGCAGCCGCCCTGACCGCACTTGCCGCCTTGCAGTAGCATGTGCGGCACGGCTCCCGGCTGATCGGGGAGCAGCATCACGCCGCCCGATCCGAGATCCTCGTCGCCGCTCGAATCGCTGACGGAAGAGATCGGCGAGAAGTACGAGGAGCCGCTCAGATTGAGCGTTCCGGGCAGCTTGAGGACCGACATCGCGAAATCGTTCTTGAAATCTTGCGGTCCGTTGCCCGTCGCGAAGTAGACGTTCCCTTGGGCGTCCGCGGCCGGTCCGAAGCCGCCCATCCAGATCGCGCCGAGGAAATAGCTATTTCCGGGGTTCGCGTTGGTGAGGTCGACGCTGCTGCCCGTCTGCTGCAACGTCGACGCGTTGTACGAAACGATCCACCCGTGCGTGATGCTCGCGTTGCCGTCGCAGTGCGACGAGAGTCCGACGTAAATATTGCCGTTCGCTTCGAGCAGCGCGCTACGGTCGAAGTTGTAGCGCGGATCGATATTGACGACGCCGCCCGTTGCGAGCGCGCTCGTGGCCGCGACCGGCACGGCGGCTTGCGAATCGTTGCCGTTGCTGAGCGAGATCGCGTGGAGGCGCATCGCGGCCGTGCCGTTTTCGTCGGTATGCACGACGAGGAACATCTTATCGGCGGTTCGATCGACGACCGGCGTTCCTTGGATCCCGATATTCGGATTGACGTCCGAACAATTCGTGTCCGTCCAGCTCTGCTGCGTCACGCCGGCCGCCGGGTTCGTGAAATCGCGATGCCATACGACCTTGCGCGTCGTCTCGTCGAATGCGTAGACCTGATCCGTCGACGTCGAGACGATGACGAGATTGTGACGGGTGCCGTCGGCCGTCAGTTCGTTCGTCACGTAGAGCGGCTGCGCGTAGACTTTTCCGAAGGCGGGCATCCCGCTCGGCGCCGTCAGCGTCGCGACGTTGTGGAAGCCCGAACTCGCGACGTTCGAGGTCGTCAGCGTCGTCTCGTTCGCGTACCAGCCCGTGCGCATGGCGTTGCCGTGGAAGGTCGGCATGTCGAGCGAACTCGCGCCCGTCGTCGCGTTGACCGTCACCGAGAGCGCGGCCGTATTCTTCGCGGCGTCGCTCACGGTGAGCGTGCACGTCCCCGCCGCGAGCGGCGAGACGGAAACGGTCGTACCGCTCGCCGAACCGGTCGCGACGTTCGCGCAGCCGGCGACGGTGTAGGGCGCCGTGCCTCCGGCGATCGCCGCCGTCATCGCCGCCGCCGTCGCCGATGTGAAGCTCAGCGACGTCGGGTTCAGCGTCACGACCGCCGCGTTTCCGTTGACGGTGATGCTCAGGGTACCGGAGATCGAGGGACTCGACGAGTCCGAGATCGTCAGGATGCACGAGCCCGCGCCGGCCGGCGAGAGCGAGACCGTCGTGCCGGTCACGCTCGCATTCGCCACGCCGCTGCATCCCGACACGCCGTACGGTGCCGTCCCTCCGGTCACCGAGACCGTTTGCGCGGCGGCCGTCGCCGATGCGAACGTCACCGTCTGCGAACCGAGCGCGAGCGGCGGAGCGGTGCCGATGCGTATCTTCGCCATCATGCCCGCATCTTCGTGCGAGAGGATGTGGCAGTGGAACAGGAACGTGCCGACGTCGAGCGGGTCGGTGAAGTCGAGCAGCACCTTCACGGATCCCGGGCCGCTCGCCGTCGCGGCCGGGACGTTGACGTTGTCCTGAACGAACTCTTGCGACTGCGTCACGCCGTTGATCGCTTCGACCAAGAAGTGGATCTGATGGATGTGAAAGGTGTGGACCTGGCTCGAGTTGTTCACGACCGTCCACTCCTCGGTCGTCCCGCTCTGCGCGTAGAACATCGGTGCGGCCGCCGGGTCGTACGCCTGACCGTTGATGTGATTCTGGTCGTCGTAGACGACGGTCCGCGTCTGAGCGACCGCGAGCGATTTGAGGGCCGCGGCCGATCGGAAATGCGGCGCGATCGCCGTCGCCGAGATCCGGGCGGCGGGATTCTCGCTCGCCGCCATGCCCTTCATGCCGGCCATCGCCGTCGGCATACCGGACGGGCGATGCGCGACGAAGTCCGTGAGCGATGTCGTCGGATCGATGCTCGCGAGCGTCTGCGCCGGCATCGCGATGCCGGACCCGCCGGCATCGAAGCAATTCGTCCGCAGGTACGACGTCGCGCTGCCGGCGGGCGGCCCCGTGACGACGAATTCGACGCGGCTCGCGGGCGGAAGCACGTAGTGCGAGACGCTCATCGACGTCGGCGTGCCGGTTCCGTTACCGATCGGAACGCCGTCGATCGCGAGGATCGAAAGCGCCGTGTTGTCGACCGCAACGTCGAGATACGTGTCGGAGCCGGCGTTCACCATCCGCCAGAACTGCTGCTCGCCCGGCCGAATCCCGATCGAGGGACGCGTCTGACCGTTGATCGTGAGGGCGTGCGCGGCGGCCTCGGCCGTCGTGCAGTGGGAATCGGTCGCGACCGCCGCGCGAACGAACTTCTTGTAATTGGGATTGATCGCGACGAACGGGTTCCGCGTCGCGGCGTTCGTCGAACCGCGGAGCTCGCCGCGATTACGGCCGTCGGTCGCCACGCCCGGCATCGTCATGCCGTGAACGCTGACGCCCTTCTCCATCGCGAACTTCATCGCCGCGGCCTGGCCCCGATCGATCGCGGGCAGGACGCCGCCCGGCAGCACCGCGTCGCGCGCGATGATGATGCGCTCCTGCATGCTCGCGATCTGCGGCGCGTACGCGGCGATGCCGTCGATGACGAGCGCGCCCGACATACCCGAGAGCGTATCGCGCTCGGCCTCGCCGTGGGAGTGCGTGTGATACCAGTAGAGCCCCGTCGGGTGGTTCGCGGGAATTTTGATTTGGTAGTTGAGCGTTTGGCCCGGTTGCGCGAGCATGTCGATCGAATCGTCGCCCGGCGCGTTCGGGCTCACGTGCAGGCCGTGATAGTGCAGGTTGACCGCGTCGTGCTGCATCGTCTGACCGGCCGGCGGCGCCGGCAGATTGTTGGTCAGGTTGACGAACAGCGTATCGCCCGGCACGAGGCGCAGCGTCGGCGGCGTCGTCGAGCCGTTGTACGCGAAGTGCGGATTGCCGTTCGCGTCGGCCTGCGCGGTGACGTTGAACGTCAGCGAGCCGTTCGCGCTTCGCAGCTGTTGCGGGTCGACGAGCGCGTTCGCGGGCGACGGCCGCAGCGGCGTCGAGACGGAGATCCCGCCCTGCGGACAGGCGTTCCGATACGGATGGTTCGCCGGCAGACGATTCTGGAGGCCCCATTTGCACGCGAGGTAACCCTCGACGCTCGCGGATTCCGCCGCCGTCAGCAAGCGGTTGTACGTGACGATCTCGCCGATCTGACCGACGAACGGAAGCGTCAGCGCCGAGCCGATCCCCATCCCGCCGACTTCGAACGGAGCATTTCCCGTGACCGTCGCGCCGCCGCTCGTATCGCTCGCGAGCAGCGTGCCGTTCTTGCGCAGGAACTGCGTCTTCTTCGAGATGCTGCCGGCCGCCGTCCACAGCGCCGCGTTGGGCGCTTTGTCGGTCGCGGAGAGCCGGCCCGCTTCTTTATTGTTGAAGTCGAAATGCGACGCGCCTTGTTCGAGGAGACGCAGGCTCCAGCGCGGGTCGCCGCCCGCGACTCCGCTGAACGCGACCGCGCTATCGGCGGTACCGGTCTGATTCGTCACCATGAAGACCGTCGACTCGTTGTACAGATTGGTCGAGAAGGCCGCATTCGCGCCGACGAGATACTGCTTGCCGCCGAAGACGGCGCTTCCGAGACCGTTGATGCCGGCGGCGGTGAACGTCGGCTGCGCGCTCGCCGTCGACTGGCCGAGCGTGTTGGTCGTGCCGCTCGAATCGTTCCAGCCGGCGATGCTGCCGTTCGTCGCGTTGAAATTCGCGGCCAGCGACGCGTCGTACCACGCGGCGAGATTCGTCACGGCCTTCGGCGTGAAGCCGCTCGCCGGCGGAACCACCGGCGTCTGCGAGAGCGCGGAGACGCTGAGGCCGCCGATCTCGTGGGTCGCGGCAAGACCGCCCGTCGCACCGGTGAAACCGAAATAGACGTTCGCGGGAACGGCCGGCTCGCCGTTCACGCCGACGATCGTTTGCGCGTAGTACGTGTTGAAGCCGCTGCCGTCGTGGTAGTCGATCGCGACGCTCAGCGCGCCCGCGGCGGTCAACTGCACCTGAATCGTCGGCGCCGCGGCGGGCCGCGCGGTCGCGCTTTGGCTATCGAGCGGCTTCGCGAGACTCGACGCCACGCCCGACGCGTCGGTCGCCCCGCCGAGATACGCCCAATTGGTGCTGGCGGAACCGCGCACGGCGATCGTCTCCGGAACGCTGCCGGGCCCGCCCGTCCGGCCTTCCTGCGCGCTGCTGAAACCGCCGTACTGATCGAGGCCGATCCCGACGTACGCGCCGGCCATCCCCGACGGAGAGCCGTTGCCGAATGCGTAGCCGAGCGACCCGCCGTAGCCGCCGAGTGCCGCCGGCCGCGCGAGCGACGCGTCTGCTAAAAAGAACGCGATGCCGTCGGCCGCACCGCCGTAACTGTAATCGGTGAACGTGAACTGCAGTCCGTTCGCCGTCGGCAGCGAGCCGTTCGCGATCGCCCCCGTCGCGACGTACGTCGCCGTCGCCGGGTTGAGGCGCAGCACGCCGCTTCCGGCCGCGTCGATGGGGGCGGCGGCGGCGCAGGCGGGGATCGAGGTGGCCGGGGTCGCGCTCGTGCCCGCCGTCAAGCACGCGCTGCCGATCGTCGCCCAGGCGTTCGCGGCCGTCGACGCGTTCGCGAAGCTCTCGGTGAGAAGCGCGGTGCCCGTCGCGGCAAGGCGCCGCACGGCGCTCGGCAACGCGCGGAAACGCTGCTCGCGCGACATCGCTTTCGTCGCGGTCGGCGTTTTCGGCGAGAGACTCGCACTCGGCCGAGGCCGCGCCACGCCCGACGCCGCCGGACGGACGGCGCTCGCGGGTGCGGCTGCAACCGCATCGGCGGCGATCGCCGGAAGGCAGATCGCGGCGATCGCTATGACGGCGAGCCGCTTTCGACATACCGAAATAACAGACGTCGAAAGCACGAACATCTTCCTCGACAGCGATCGGCCGCACGGAAATCCGCCGTGCGTTAAAACGCAGGCGGGCCGGCAGCTCTATGTGCGAACGTCGACGACTTCGCCGACGCTCGATCAACGATACAAAGCGAAGGCCGTACCGTCTATCCTCCGGATCGGCGTCCTTAGGAGAGGACGACGCGAACGAAGCGAATCCGCAGCGGCGGTCGCGAACGCCACGAACGCGTCCGCTCCGGCCCGACCACTCTTTTTACGGCCGTAAAAAGAAGCGTTCGAGCCATAACCATTAGGCGCTAAAAAGAAGCGTGCGCGCCGTCACGCGACGATGCGGCCATCCTGCATGCGAACGACGCGATCGCAGATCGCGGCGGCTTCGACGCTATGCGTCGCCATCAAGATCGCCTGACCGTTCGATGCGAACGAACGCAGGATGCGCAGCACGCTCTCGCCGCTCTGCGAATCGAGATTCCCCGTCGGCTCGTCGGCGAGCACGACCGCCGGCCCGTGCACCGTCGCGCGCGCGACCGCGGCGCGCTGCATCTGCCCGCCCGAGACTTGCGACGGATACGCGTCGATCTTCTCGACGATGCCGACGGCGTCGAGCGCTTCGCGCACGCGGCGCGCGATCTCGGCGCGCGGTTTGCGCTGCAGCACGAGCGGGAGCGCGACGTTCTCGCCGATCGTCATCGCCGGCAGCAGGTTGAAGAATTGGAAGACGGTGCCGATGCTCTCGCGACGCAGACGCGTCAGACCGTCGTCGTCGAGCGCGCTCGTCTCGCGGCCGGCGATCGCGATCGTACCCGACGACGGAAGGTCGACGCAGCCGATGAGATTGAGCAGCGTACTCTTCCCGCAGCCGCTCGGCCCGACGAGCGCCACCATCTCGCCGGCACGCACGTCGAGCGAGACGCCGTCGAGCGCCCGCACGGCCTCGTTCCCCGAACCCGTGTAGATCTTGCTCGCGTCGATCGCGCGCACGGCGATCTCGGCGCGAATCCGCGTGTCCGTCGTCATCTCAACGTTCGACGCCGCGCAGCACGAGGGCCGCGTTGATCCCGCCGAAACCCGTCGAATTCGAGAGCACGACGCGCGGTGCGAGCGGCCGCACTTCGCGGATGTAATCGAGATCGCACGCGGGATCGACGTGATCGAGATTGACCGTGCGCGGCACGCGGCGTTCGGCGATCGCGAGCAGGGAGATCGCGGCCTCCCAGGCACCCGTCGCGCCGAGCGCGTGACCGTGCTGGCCCTTCGTGCCGACGATCGGAATCGCGTACGCGCGCTCACCGAGCGCGGCTTTGTACGCGAGCGTCTCCGTCGCGTCGTTGAGCGGCGACGACGATCCGTGCGCGTCGACGAGCTCGACTTCGTCCGCCCCGACGCCGGCTTCGGCGAGCGCCTTGCGCATCGCGGCCGACGATCCGCGCCCTTCGGGCTGCGGCGCCGTCATGTGATACGCATCGGCCGTCAGACCGTAGCCGAGCACTTCGCCGTAGATGCGCGCGTCGCGATCGATCGCGTCCTCGTAGCGCTCGAGGACGAGCAGCCCCGCGCCCTCGGCCATCACGAAGCCGTCACGATCGCGATCGAACGGCCGGCTCGCGCGTGCCGGTTCGTCGACGCGCTCCGACATCGCGCCGATCGTCGAGAACGCGCCGAAGATGAGCGGCGAGAGCGGCGCTTCGGCACCGCCCGCAATCGCCGCGCGCACGTCGCCGCGCGCGACGGCGCGGAACGCGTCTCCGATCGCGACGGCACCCGCGGCGCACGAATTCGCGTTGCTCATCCCCGGGCCGCGCAGATCGAGCGCGAGTGCGACGTTCGCCGTCGCGGCCGCGCCGAACACCGAGATCGCGAGCAGCGGTCGCACCGCGCGCGCGCCGCGATCGCGGAACGCGTCGTGCTGATCTTCGGCGAACGCGAGGCCGCCGAGCGCCGAGCCGATGAACACGCCGACCTCGTCGCGATACGTTCCGGGTGAGAACGACGCGTCGTCGAAGGCGAGCTTCGCGGCGGCGATCGAGAACTGCGAGAAGCGATCGGTCCGCGCGAACTGCTTCTTCTCGAGGTACGCCCCCGCGTCGAAGTCGCGGACCTCCGCCGCGACGTGCGCGTTGAACGGCTCCGAATCGAAGCGCGTGACGCGATCGACGCCGATCGTCCCCGCGAGGACGTTCTCCCAGAACGGCCGGACGCCGATACCGATCGGCGAGACGATGCCGATCCCCGTCACGACCACGCGATGCGGCGCCCCGGTCACCGGCCGCCCTCGGCGAGCGCCTTCATGCGCGCGAGCGTTTTCGTCGCGACGTAATCGATGAAGAACGTCCCGACCACGTGATCGCCGAGCCACCGCGCCGCGACGGGGAACCGGAACGCGAGCTCGTGCTCGATCGAGACGCGCGTCCCGCCCGGCACCGGCTCGAATCGCCAGACGACGTCCATGCCGCGCGTCCAGCCGCGCACGTGCCGGAAGCGGATCTCCGGCAGCGCCGCGTCGTCCGTCTGCTCCGCGACCCATGAGATCGGGATCGGGCCGCGCATCGCCGCCATCGCGACGACGCGCGTCGCACCGCGGCGTTCGAGCACGCGTACGGAACGATAGTGCGGCAGGATCTCGGGCCACCGTTCGGTCGCGGACGCGAGCGCGAAGATCGTCGCGGCGGGCGCCGCGATCGTCACGGCGTTGACGACCTCCGTCATACGACGAGCGCTCCCCACACGGCGGGCGAGAGCGCGCGCGCGGGCGGGACCGTGCCGGAGAGCGCGCCGAGAAAGAGCGCGCCCGCCTCGGGTCGCGCGCGCAGCCGCTCGGCGACGCGGCGCGCGAGGAACGGCACGTCGATGAGGACGTCGACGAGTTTCGTCAGCCGCCGTCGCGCCGCGAAATCCGCCGCGCGCACGCTCGCGTACGCGGCGATCGCCGCATCCGCATCCGCGCGCCGCGCGTTCGCGGCGAAGATCGCCTCGGCCGCGCGTCGCGCGCTCGCGAGCGCGAGGAAGACGCCCTGGCCCGTAAAGGGATTGAGGAACCCGGCCGCATCCCCGATCAGCAG
>CAZZZK010000094.1:0-8752 GCA_964658555.1 Vulcanimicrobiota bacterium
GATCGCGTCGAAATCGCCCTCGCGGAGCTTGCGCAGCCGCGTGTCGACGTTGCCGCGGATGATCTCGAAGCGCAGGTCGGGCCGCGTCGCCTGCAGCTGCGCGCGGCGCCGCGGGCTGGACGTGCCGACGAGCGCGCCCGGCGGAAGATCTTCGAGCGATGCGTAGCGCTCGGAGCAGAACGCGTCGCGCGGATCCTCGCGCGGCCCGATCGCGGCGAGCGTCATGTCCTCGGGCAGGCTGCTCGGAAGATCCTTACACGAGTGGACGGCGAAATCGGCGCGCTCCTCGCGCAGCGCGAGCTCGAGCTCCTTGACGAAGATGCTGTCCGTGCCGAGCGCCGCGAGCGAGCGATCCTGAACGCGGTCGCCCTTGGTCGAGATCTGCAGGACCGTCGAGACGATCCCCGCGCGCGCGAGGAGCGCGCCGACGTGGCGCGTCTGCCACATCGCGAGCGCGCTCGCGCGCGTCGCGCAGACGAGGCTCGTGCGCGGAGCGTCGGCGTGCGCCGGCGCGAGGGTCGCGTGTGCTTCTTCGACGTCGTGTTCCACCGTGCTGGCGTTCATCGCCGCGAGAGCGTCGATCTCCCGGGAGGCGAGCGCGCTCATGACCGCGGCACGCTCGGCCGGCGGGACGACGGCCTTGACGTAGTCGCGCGCGCGACGCAGGTTCGCCGCCGCGAGGCCGTAGCGCTCGTCGAAGCGCTCGGCGAGCTCGCGCGCGAGCCGGCGCGCGAACGAGGGCGAACTGCCGCCCGTCTCGATCGCGAAGGTGAGCGGCCCGACCCGGTGCGCGAGCGGCGTCGTAAAATCGCTCGTCGCGCCGTCGCTCGTGTCGTCGACGAGGATGCCGAGCCCGCGCGCCTCGGTCGCGACGGCCGCGTTGACCTCGCCGCGGTCGGTCGCCGCGTAGACGAGCGCCGCGCCCGCGCAGTCGCCGCGCGCGTACGGACGCTCGAGGATCGCGATCTCGCCCGCCGCCTCGAGCGCGCGCAGCGCCGGCGTGACGCCGGGCGCGATCACGCGGACGGCGGCCCCGGCGGCGACGAGGCAGCGCACCTTGCGTTCGGCGATCGTTCCGCCGCCGACGACGACGACCGAACGGCCGCGCAGGTTGAGTGCGATCGGGTACACGCCGATCGCGTTCGACGCCGGCCCGCTCGCGACCGCGCGACGGCGGCGCGGACCACCGGAACGGGCGCGGGAATTTTTCCCTTACGGGCCAACCGCTCTGGACGTGTTTCGGGCGTCGTGGCGTGCAGCCCTCATCGGGGCGGTCATCGCCGCCGTGGCGACGCTTCCCGCTTTGGGCGTCGGCACGCTATGGGACAACAGCGAGACGGCGTACGGCGAGGTCGCGCGCGAAGTGCTGCTCTCGCAAGACGCGATCGTCATGCATCTCAACGGCGTGGCGTGGTTCGTTCAGCCGCCGCTCTACTTTTGGATCGCGGCCGCGTTCGCTCACCTCTTCGGCGTCTCGGCGTTCGCGCTGCGGCTGCCCTCCGCGCTCGCGACGATCGCGATGTCGGCGGTCGTCGGCTGGTCGGTCGCGCGCCACGCACCCGGCCGCGTCGCGACGCTCGCGGCGACGGTCCTCGCGACGTCGCTCATGCAAGCCGTCGTCGGGCGGCTCGCGATCATGGACGCGATGCTCGATCTCGCCGTCACGGTCGCGATCGTGGCGTGGTTCGAGTTCGGACGTACGGGGAAGCGAAGCGGTTGGTATCTCGGGATCGCCGCGATCGCGCTCGGCCTCCTCACGAAGGGGCTCGTCGCACCCGCGGTGACGCTCATGGTCGTCGTGCCGTGGGCCGTCTGGTCGACGCGCCGCGGCGACCGGATCGCGCTCCCCGGTGCGCGCGAGTTCGCGCTCGGCATCGCGCTCTTCGCGCTCGTCACGCTCCCGTGGACGTTCGCCGTCCTCCACGCTGCCGGCCCCGCGGCGCTCGAAGAGCTCTTCGGGCACTATACCGTCGGCCGCTATCTCGGCACGATCGAGAACCAGAGCGGCCCCGTCTGGTACTACCTCCCCGTCGTCGTCCTCGGCTTCTTCCCGTGGTTCGCGTTCCTCGTGCCGGCGCTCGCGAACGGCGTCCGCGCGGCGAACGATCGCGGCGAGACGTTCGCCCGGCTCGCGATCGTGTGGGCCGTCGTGCCCTTCGTGTTCTTCAGTTTCGCGCGGACGAAACTCCCGAACTACATCGCGCTCGAATTGCCGGCGCTCGCGATCCTGGTTGCGCTGTGGTTCGACCGCGCGCTGCACGATCGCACCCGCGTCGCGGCGCGGGCGTGGACGGCGATCGTACCCGTCACGATCGTGCTCGTCGGGATCGCCGCCGCCGTCTTCTCGCGGGACAACCGGCTCACGGGCGATCTGCTCGCCGTACGCGGCGATTTCATCGCGCTCGGCGGCGTCATCCTGGCCGGATCGCTCGCGTGCTTCGCGCTGCTCTTCTCGCGCCGGCGCGCGTGGCTCGCGCCGTTCGCGCTCGCCGGAGCGAGCGTCAGCGTCGTGCTCATCATCGCGTTCTTGGGAATCCCGGCGGTCGAGCGCTTCAAGCCGATCCCGAGCCTCGCGGATACGATCGAACGCCTCCGCCGGCCGGGCGACGTCGTCGCGATCGAGGGCGTCTCGGGAGGCAACGCGCTCGTCTTCTACACGCAGCCCCACGTCGTGCAGATCCCGCCCGAGCCCGACGCGGCGAGCGGCGGTCTGCGGGCGACCGTGTGCACCGCGCAGCGCGCGCTCGTCGTGACGTCGAAACGCCGCCCGAGCCCCGACCCGACGTTCGGCCGCACCCGAAGCGTCGTCGCCGTGTCGAACAACGACGTGCTCTACATGTACGACGGCCCCGCGTGCACCGAGACCGCGACCGCGCAAGCGCCCGGAATGCCTTCGAAGAACTCGCTGTAGCGCCGCTCAGGCGAAGACGGCGGACGCGTTCTCGATCGACGCGGTTCGTTCTCCCAGCACGCGATGGACCTGAGCGCGTATCTGTTCTTCCGTGCTTCCGTCGACCGCGTAGGTCGCGTGGGCGTCGCCGACGAGCGTGACGCGATACCCGCGACGCTCCGCTTCGCGAACGGTCGCGTCGATGCAGTACTCGGTGTGCATGCCGCAGACGATGAGACGATCGGCCTGCAATCGCGCGAGCACGTCCGCGAGATCCGTCTCGCGGAACGAATCGCTCAGCTGCTTGTCGACGATCGGGTCGCCTTCCGCGGGAGCGATCGCGGTCGCGATCTGCCAACCCGGGCTGTCTCGTACGAGCTCGCGATCGCCGTGCCGGACGTAGACCACGGGAACGGCGCGCGACCGCGCGTTCGAGATCAAGTTTTGTACCGCAGCGAGGAGTTCGGTCCGTCGCCGATCGGAAAGCGCGTCGACGAGCATCGTCTGAACGTCGATAACGAGGAGGACGTCACCCATCGGGCGCGCTTCGACTCCACCGCCGCTTCGTCCCCGCTGCGCCGATATACGGTGCACGTGCGGTCGGCGTCCGTACGAGCGGACGAAGACGGATGGGCGAGCGCCTTCATCGGCGGCTTGGATATCGTTATTCGAGGGTGAGTGCGTAGTCGAGGCGTCGTTGGACGCGCGTCTCGCGAGTTTCGACCCGTTCGTAGGTTAGCGATTCGTTAGAAATATGGCCGTTCGCATCTATCTGACCGAAGAATATGATACGCAGATAGTACCGAGCAGATAGGTATGCGGGGCATCCGTTGCAGCGGCGCCGCGACTCACGCGATCCCATCACGAGCGAATGAAAAGGGCGGGCCCCCCCCTTTTCACGTATCGAGAACGGCGGTCCGCTACTTCGGGACCTTCGCGACGTCGGCTTCGGTAACGGCGCTCGCCTTGTTGCCCCACGAGGAGCGGATGTAGGTGATGACCGCCGCGATATCGGCGTTGCTGAGCTGACCCTTCCACGCCGGCATCTGCGCGCCGTAGCTCTTGCCGTCGATCACCTTGCCCTGGAGGCCGTAGAGCAGGGTGTGGATGATCGGCTTCGCGTCGCCGGTCACGTCCTTATTCGCGGCGAGTGCCGGGAAGACGCCAGCCTGTCCTTGACCGTTCGCCTGATGACAGCTCGCGCAGTTCTGCGTGAAGATCTGGCCGCCCTTACCGGCCGCTCCGGAGGTCGAGCCGCCGGTCGACGATTGCGCGACCGTCGACGAGGCGCCGGCCGAGGTGCCGGCTCCCATCGCATTCGAGGCGGTCGCCGCGGACGCGGCCGCACCGCCGGCGCCGGAGGCGAGCTGTTCCTGCTGGACCATCAGCTGACTGTAGAGCGAGAGTCCGACCGCGAAGACGAGGACGATCGCGGTACCGGCGAGCACCCAGGGGCGGCGGCTGAGCTGACGGCTCGGGCTGCGATCGATGAACGGCAGCAGGATGAGCACGAGGATCAGGCCGGTCGGGATGACGACGGTCGCGAGCAAATTCGCGAACGGTTGGATGGCGACGGGGGTCTGGCCCGCGACGCGCAGCAGGCCGTACAGCGCGAGGAAATACCAAGCCGGGTACGCGATGAACTTCTGCGTCGGGTCGGCCTTCGCGTCCAGCGGTGCGGGCGAGAAGATCGCGAGCAGCACCATGATCGCGAAGACCGCGAACGAGGCGACCGCGTCCATGAACATCTGATTCGGCCAGAACCGGCCCTGCGGCAGCTTCTTGAGATCGCTGTCGACCGGCGGTCCCGCGGAACCGTTATGGCGGAAGATCGTGAGATGACCCGCGACCAGGAGCACGAGCGCGGCCGGCATCAGCCAGACGTGCAGACCGAAGAAGCGATTGATCGTGAGCGTGCCCATGCCGGCGCCGCCGCTGAGGAACTGCTGCGTCGCGGTGCCGAGGAGCGGGACGGACGCCGCGATGTTGATCGCGACCTGCGACGCGAAGTACGCGTTCATGTCCCATGGCAAGAGATAGCCCGTCAGCCCGAGGACGAGCGTCACGACCATCAGCAAGACGCCGACGATCCACGACATCTCGCGCGGCGCCTTGTAGGCGCCCCAGAGCACGACTTGCAGCATGTGCATGAAGAGCAGCGCGATCATCGCGGTCGCTCCCCAGAAGTGCAGGCTGATCACGAACGATCCGAACGGGACGTTGTGATAGATGTAATTCGTCGATTCCCACGCCGACGCCGTCGACGGCGCGTAGTAGAACGTGAGGAAGATCCCGGTGACGATCTGCACGATCATCGCGAAGATGGTCGCGCTTCCGAACGCATACCAGTAACTCGCGCCGCCGGGGACGTCCTCGGTGAGGAAGTCCGCCGTCTGGCTAACGAGTCCGGTGCGCTGCTCGATCCATGTCAGAACGCTCAAGTGATAGTTCCTCTTGTGCTAGCTATACGAGACGATGATGCGGTCCGGGGTCCCGGACTTGTATTGAATCCACGTGACCTGCGCCTGACCGTCCTTCTCGCGGAACGGCAGCGGATCGAGTCCGCGCGGCGCGGGGCCCGCAACTTTGACGCCTTCGGGCGTGAATTCGGAGCCGTGGCACGGGCAGATGAACTTGTGCTGATCGTCCGCCCAATTGAAACGGCAGCCCAGATGCGGACAGATCGAGCTGAAGATCACGTAGCTCATCACGACGGCGGGATACGCGATCTTCGAAGCGCCGGCGTAGAGCTCGGGCCGCAACGATTTGAATTTCTCTTCCTGCGCGCCCGAGAGCTTCACGCCCCACACGAACTGCTCGTCCTGCGCGGGCGGAAAATACCCGTCGGCGTACTTGAAGTCGAACGTAATCCGCACGGGCGCCTCGCCCGGCGCGACCTTCGTGAACGACTCCTTCGGGAGGTCGGCCCACGTGCCGCCGCCGGATTTATCGGGGGCGAGCAACGATTCCGGGATCAGCGACGCCGCGAGCGGGACGGCGAGCACGAGACCGATGACGCCGCCGACGCCGAGCGTCGCGTTCGCGAGGAACTTCCGCCGCGACTGTTCCTCGGGGGTTCCGGGCTCTTCGTACGACTGGGCTTCATGAACTGCCACGAACGGTCTCTCTCATTCTCGGACGAGCCGCCCCGCGGCACGAGCATGCAAAAACGACGGCCGGAGCGCGATGCGGCCGACCGCGCATACGCTACCAAAACGCGAAGCGACCGGCAATTACTTTTGGCGAGACGTGCTACCATCGGCCCGGTGGCCTATGCCGTTCTCGTCGTTTCGGCGCTCTTCTTCGAATTATCCCTCAACCTGCCGATCGGATCGATGCCCCTCGCGTTGACCGCGGACGGAGCGCCCCTGCCGATCGTCGCGCTCGTCATGGGCGCGGGGACGTTCGCCGCGCTCGTCGCGAGCCTGCCGCTCGGCGCGCTCGTCGATCACTTCGGGCGGCTCGCGACCATCCGCGTGGCCGCGTTCGTCGGTGCCGCGTCGCTGCTCGGGCTCGGATTCTGGCACGGCTCGATCGGCGGCGGCGTCCTGCTCGCGATCCGCTCGGTCGCGCTCACGCTGTACATGACCGCCGAATTCGCCTACGCGGGCGAGCTCGCGTCCGAGGCGCGGGCGGTCTCCGGGGTCGCGACTCTCGGGATGATCGGGAACCTGACGTTCGCGATCTCGCCGGCGCTGAGCGTCTTTCTCTGGCAGCACGGCGTCGAGCGCTCGCAGTACGTCGACGGGACCGCCGTCGCGCTCCTGGGCGGCGCGATCCTCTTCGCACTTCCCCGGCGGCACGACGTTCGCCGGGCGATCGGCGCGCGTGCGAAGATCGTGCTCGATCGCGCGTGGCTCCCGGCCTGCGGATTCGTGCTCGCGTGCACGCTGCAGGGCGGCGTGAACGTCTCGATCGCGATCCTGACCTTCCACGCGCGCGGCATCGAGAACGGGGCCGCGATCTTCGTCGCGAGCGCGGCGACGGCGTTCGGACTGCGCTACGTCGCCGGCCGCTGCGTCGACCGGTTCGGTGCGCGGGCGATCGCGATCCCGACCGTCGCGATCCAGGCCGCGGGCTGTCTGCTCGCGGCGTACGCGCACACGCTATGGGCGGTCGTCGTCGCCGGGCTCTTCCTCGGCGCCGCGTGGTCCGCGGTCGTGCCGGTCGGCCTCGGGCTGCTCTTCGAATCGAGCTCCGCCGAGACGCGCGGCTCGGCGATGGGCGCCTACAACCTCGCGTTCAGCGGCGGGGCGGCCGTTGGCGCGGTGCTCGCCTCGGCGGCCGTCGCCGCGGGCGGCGGCTACACGCTCGCGATCGCGCTCTGCGCGCTCGCCCCGCTCGCGGTCCTGCCGTACGTGCTGCGCTCGGGCGGCCGGACGGCGCTCGGCCGTCTGCGGACGCGCGAAGCTACGACGAACAGCTGACGGAGAGGGTCTTGGCCCACGCGGGCGGCGCCGCGGCGTACTCCTCGCGCTCGGGCTGCTCGTCGAAGGGCCGCCGCAGGACCTCCTGCAGCCGCGCGATCTCCGAGAAATCGCCCTCGCGCGCGGCGACGATCGCACGCTCGGCGAGGTAGTTGCGCAGCACGTATTTCGGATTCGCCGCCCGCATCGCCGCGCGGCGCGCCCCGTCGTCGCGCGGCTCGTCCGCGAGCCGCGCGCGGTAGCGCGCGAGGAACGCGCGGCCCGCATCGCCGTCGCCGAAGAGGCCGAGTACGGCGCGATCCGCGGGGTCGTCCCCGTGCTCCGCCGCCGCGTCGCCGCCGGGCGAGCCCGCCGTCGAGATCTCGCCGAGCGCACGGAAGAGATTCGTATAGTCGACCGCGCGTTCGGCGAGCGCGGCGAACGCGGCTTCGAAGAACGGCGCGTCGCCCTCGCGCTGCTCGGAGAGGCCGAATTTCCGATAGACCTCGGTCGTGTAGCGCGCTTGGAAGGCCGCGCGGTACGGCGCGAGCGCGGCCTCGGCCGACGCATCGTCGACGAGCGTCCCGAGCGCCGCCGCGAGCGCGTGACAATTCCAGAGGCCGATCGACGGCTGCCGATCGAACGCGTACCGTCCGCCCGCATCGGTGTGATTGCAGATGAAGCCCGGCTCGTAGGCGTCGAGAAATCCGAACGGGCCGTAATCGAGCGTCAGCCCGAGGATCGACATGTTGTCCGTGTTGAGGACGCCGTGCGCGAAGCCGACCGCGTGCCAGCGCGCGAAGAGATCGGCCGTGCGCTCCACGACGGCACGCAGGAATGCGGCGTACCGCTCGCCGTCCGCCTCGATTGCCGCGAGTTCGGGATAGTCGTTCGCGATCGCGTACGCGGCGAGCGTGCGGACCGCATCCGTTTCGCCGCGATGGTGGAAGAATTCGAAGGTGCCGAAGCGCAGCATCGACGGTGCGAGGCGCGTCAGCACGGCGGCGGTCTCCGGCGTCTCGCGATAGACCGTCGCGGCGCTGCCGGCGACGGCGAGCGCGCGCGTCGTCGGGATCGCGAGCGCGGCCATCGCCTCGCTGCAGAGAAACTCGCGGATCGTCGAGCGCAGCACCGCGCGGCCGTCGCCGAAGCGCGAGAAGGCGGTCCGGCCGGCGCCCTTGATCTGCCACTCGTAACGCGCGCCGCCGGGCGCCGCGACCTCGCCGAGCGCGATCGCGCGGCCGTCGCCGAGCTGCGGCACGAACGATCCGAACTGGTGGCCGGCGTAGACGGCCGCGTAGGGCGCGACCGCCGCGAAGCGGGCGCAACCGGCGGCCATGCGCACGAACTCGGGGCGCTCCGCTTCGCTCTCAGCGAGGCCGACCAGGGCGGCCGCATCGGCACTGAAGGCGACGAGATGGGGATCGGGCAGCGGCGTCGGATCGCGGCGCTCGAC
>CAZZZK010000095.1:0-4087 GCA_964658555.1 Vulcanimicrobiota bacterium
CAAGCGCTCGTCAGACGGAGGCGGAGGCCGCCCGGAGGTCGACGCGGTAGCCCTCCGGTGTCTCGGCGGGGAGCAGGGGCGTGCCCTCCTCCTCGTAGTGCGCCCGCGCTTCGACGGCGAGGCCGCGGCGCCGCGCGTCGTGCGGTGAGAGTGCGACGCGTCCCTCGTGATCGAGCGCGAGCTCTTCGCCGTTCGGCATCGCTGCGGTCAACCCGGGCTTGCCGCCGACGACGACGAGCCGGACGCTGCCGTCCGCGTCGTGGTAGGCGACCGACGCCGCCCCGCCCGGCAGCGGCACCGGCGCGCCGAGAAAGACGCCGAAGTTCGCCCGGTGCACGGGATCCTCGGCACCGGGATAGCCGATCCACTCGAATCGCGATTCGTTCGTCGGGCGCGGGATGCGGCGCAGCACCACGCCGCACGCCGAGAGCACCCCGATCGCATAGGAATTCGAATCGCGCCCGACGCGCAGGAACGGAATCTCGATCGCGACGTAGCGCTGGTTGCCGTCGTACGCGCGCGCCGTCGCGCGGACGAGAGTCGAGAACGTTTCGGGCGCGAGGCCGTGCGGCGGCGCGATCGTGACGGGCGAGAAATCGTCGAGCCCACGTTCGACGAATTGCGTCTCGGGATAGCGGAACGGCACGAGCGCGCCCGTCCCGTTCGCGCTGCTCGGTCCGGCTTCGACGAGCGTGACGCGACTCGCGTCGCCGTCGGTCGCGAGCAGGTAGAGGTGGCCGCCGTAATCCTGTTCGAGCTTGACGTGCTTGCCCGGAAACGTCGCGATGCCGAGCGGGATGCGCGGGATCGAAAGTTCGAACGACGTCGAGACCGCGGGGCGGCCCGCGAGCGCGACCGTGTGCGGCGGCAGCTTCCATACGTTCTCGACGACGACGTCGCGGCCGGCGAGTTCGGGCTGCGCGCGATGCCGGCCCGTCTCGATCGTCGAGTTGAGGAAGTGCGGGATATGGGCCCGGAATCGCATCGCGTTACGCGGACGATCGCGCGCGGGAAAGACGGCGGACGTGCTGCATCGGCGACGTATCGCATACGACTCGGGCGACGGGCGAACCCCTTTCGCGACGCGGCTGCGGGCGGGATCGAAGGAAGCCGAACGGCCGGAAGCAATCGGCGGGTGCGGCGTGCGCGTTACGGGTTCGGAAAGCCGGCCGGAAACGCGTACCCGCTATAGGTCGCCTCGATCGTGACGGCGCGGCCCGGGCCGCGGCGGGCGCGGACGATCGCGTCGTAGGTGAAATTCGCGAGTAGCCAGTGGCCCGCGACGGCCGCGTAGTCGAGCGTGAAGCGCTCGCCCGGTGCGACGAGCGTGATCCGCGTCGGCAGCAGCGTCCCGGGATCGAACCAGACGTCGCGATACGTGAAACGATCGGGTTGCGCCGCAGCGGCGCGCAGCGCCGCGGTCGCGGGCGCGAGCCGCAGATGCGTGCCGCTCGCATCGGCGTACGAGATCGCGTAGCCGTTGACGCTCGCGACGACGACCGCGTCGCCGGGCGCCGGGCTCGGCTGCGCGTAGCGATGCGGACGTTCGTAGGCCACGTCGAGCGCGACGTGCCCGCTCGAGACGTCGAGCGCGAACGCCCAATCCGCGAGCGCGTCGACGACGGGCGCGAGCGGGAGCGGCGGCCCCGGTCTGAACGTCGCGTCGCCCGCCGCTCGAACGAGCGCGGTGTCGTCGCTCGTGCGCAGGACGACGTCGCGAACGTCGTCGCTCGGCGGCGTGGGAGACGGCGATGCGGCGAACGGCGATGCACCGGGACGCGCGTCCGTCGGCATGCTCGCGCGCACGCCGACGCGATACGCGACGAAGGGCGGTGCCGCGGCGAACGCGGCCGCTGCGGCGTTCGCGGTGCGCTCGAAAGCGACGTCTGCGGAGAGCACGGCGACGAGGGTTCGCGTCGCCGTCGAGACGATCATACCGCGTCGCGAACGCCGGATCCGCAGCGGCGTCGGACGACGGCGTAACGAACGGAACAACCGACATGAGGCTCGCTTCGGAGGTGCAGACGTTCGAATCGCTGCGCAAACGGATAGCCGGAACGCGACGACCGCGAAGGTCGACGCGTATTTCGCGTGGGGCGGTTCGCGAACGCGGCGTGCCGCCGTCCGGGCTCCGGCTCGATTTCGTGCCGACGACGACGGCGCGCGACGTCCTCGCGCAGACGCACGCGCATCCGAACGACGTCACGGCGTGAGATCCGCGGAAGAGGCGATCGCCTTCCGCGCCGCGCGTCCCTAGGCGACGATTCGCGCGACGACGCGCTCCAAACGCGCGAGCGCGTCGTCGACCTGCGACGCGTCGATGACGAGCGGCGGGACGAACCGTAGCGTGTTGTCGCCCGCGCCGTTGACGAGCAGCCGCTCCGTCACGCGGGCGTCATCGACGAATGCTTTGGTGGCGTACGGTTCGCGCACGGGGAGGCCGAGCATGAGCCCGCGGCCGCGCACGTCGCCGAACGCGTTCGGATAGCGTTCCGCGATCGCGCGCAGGCCGGCTTCTAAGCGCGAGCCGAGGGCGAGGACGTGCGCGTCGAGATCCGTCTCGTCGCGCACGCGGAGGTGCTCGAGCGCCGCGGCACAGGGGACGGGCGATCCGCCGAACGTCGTCCCGTGGTCGCCCGGCTGCAAGCCGCCGGCCGCGGCTTCGTCGATGACGACGGCACCGATCGGCAGGCCGTTCGCGAGCGACTTCGCGAGCGTGACGACATCGGGCCGCACGCCGTACGACTGAAACGCGAAGAGCGTCCCGAGGCGGCCCATACCGCACTGGATCTCGTCGAAGACGAGCAGCGCTCCGCGCTCGTCGCACATCCGGCGCGCCGCCTGCAGGAACGCGACGCTCGCCGGCTTCACGCCGCTCTCGCCCTGGACGGGTTCGACGATGAACGCCGCGACCGTCTCGTCGAGCGCCGCATCGAGCGCCGCGATATCGTCGAACGGCGTGTACGCGAAGCCGCCCGGCAACGGCTCGAAGCCCTCGTGATACGCGGGATTGGCCGTCGCGGCGAGCGCGCCCATCGTGCGGCCGTGGAAGGAGCCGCGGCACGAAAGGATCGTGCGGCGCCGGGTCTCGCCGCGACGGTACGCGAGCTTGCGCGCGAGTTTGATCGCCGCTTCGTTCGCCTCGGTCCCCGAGTTGCAGAAGAAGACGCGGCCGAGGCCCGAGCGTTCGGCGAGCTCGTTCGCGAGCGCCCCGGCGGGCTCGTGGCCGTAGAGATTGCTCGCCTGCACGAGCGTCGCGGCCTGTTTCGCGATCGCGGCGGTGATGCGCGGGTGCGCGTGGCCGAGCGCGCAGACGGCGATCCCCGCAACGAGATCGAGATAGCGTTCGCCCGCCGAATCGACGAGCTCGCAGCCCTCACCGCGCACGATCGTCACGGGCGCGCGGCTGTAATTGCGCAGGAGGTGCGGGTGTTCGGCGGGCGCGTCGACGTGCGCGCTCGGAGCGCCGTGCCCGCTCGCGGGCGAGACGATCGCGGCGACCGATCGGAAGACGTTCACGTGCGGTAGTGCGCGTTGATGCGCACGTAGTCGCGCGAGAGATCGCAGCCCCACGCCGTCGCGCGCGCGTCGCCCATGCCGAGATCGAGCCGGACCTTCACGGCGGTGCTCTCGAGCTCGCGATGCGCCTCGGCTTCGGAGAGGATCTCGATCGCGCCGCGATCGACCCACAGATGTTCGCCGAGATAGACGGACCACGTCAGCGGGTCGAGCCCCGCCTTGACGCTGCCGGCCGCCGCGACGATGCGGCCCCAATTGGGATCCTCGCCGTAGAGCGCGGTCTTCACGAGATTCGAGTTGACGATCGCGCGCGCGACGATCCGCGCCTGCCGGACGTCGGTCGCGCCCGTGACGTCGACCGTGAGCGCCTTCGTCGCGCCTTCGCCGTCGCGTACCATCGCGTAGGCGAGATCGTGCGCGACCGCGCGCATCGCCGCGGCGAAGCCGCGCGGCCGAGACGCTATCACAGCGCCGACTCGCGGGCGTCCCCGTCATCACGCGGGGAGCACGTTCGCCCGTCACTGCGGCAGCACGGCATTCGCTCCGCTTTCGAGCGCGACTGTGCAGC
>CAZZZK010000095.1:4097-8691 GCA_964658555.1 Vulcanimicrobiota bacterium
CGTCGCCCGCGCCGATCGGCGCGAACGCGTAGCACGAATCGTTCGTCGACATGTCGCCGTCGACCGAGATCATGTTGAAGCTGTCCTCGCACGCGTCGCGGAGCGCGTCGCGAAGGGCCTCGCGCCGCATCGGCGCGTTCGTCGCGATGAAGGCGAGCATCGTTGCCATGTTGGGAGCGATCATCCCCGAGCCTTTCGCGATCCCGCCGACGACGTAGCGCGTCTCGCCCTCGTAGAAGGCGTAGGCCGCGAGCTTGGGCTCGTTGTCCGTCGTCATGATGGCCTCCGCCGCGTCGTAGGCGGCTTCGAGGCCCGTGTCGAGATCTTTGACCGCGCGCTCGAGGCCGCGTACCATGCGGTCCATCGGCAGGTAGACGCCGATGACGCCCGTCGACGCGACGATCACTTGCGCCGGTTCGATGCCGAGCAGCGCCGCGGCCTGACGCGCGGTCTGTCGCGCGTCGCGTTCGCCGCGTTCGCCCGTGCACGCGTTCGCGCAGCCCGCGTTGCAGACGATCGCGCGCATCGCGTCGCCGCTCGCCCCGATGTGCTGCTCGCTCACGAGCAGCGGCGCGGCCTTGATGTCGTTCGTCGTGATCACCGACGCGCAACCGTGCGGCGTGTCGAACGCGACGACCGCGAGATCGGGTTTGCGCTTTTTGATCCCGGCGTGGACGCCCGCGAGCTTGACGCCCGGAACCGCACCGAGGCCGCCGCGCAGTTCGATCAGTCGGAGTTCAGTTGCGGGCGACGCGGTCATCGAGCGAGCACTCCTTTTCCAAGCCGAGCATGAGATTGAGGCTCTGGACGGCCTGGCCTGCCGCGCCTTTGCCGAGATTGTCGATCGCGCAGATCGCGCGGACCACGCGCCCCGAGAAGGTGACGTTGATCTCGGCATCCGGCGTTCCCGCGACGGCGACGAGGCTCGGACTGCGCCCGGGCGGCAGGACGCGCACGAACGGGTTTCCGGCGTACGCGCGTTCGTATGCCGCGAACACCGCGGCCCGGTCGAGGTCGCGGGTCGCGATCGCGTAGCAGTCGGCGAGCATCCCGCGGCGCAACGGCACGACGTGCGGCGTGAACGCGAGCGGTGCGGCGAGGCCGAGCGCGGCGAGCTCTTGCTCGATCTCCGGCTGATGGCGGTGGCCCCCGAGACCGTAGGCGCGCACGTCCTCGGCCGCCTCGGCGAAGAGCAGTTCGGTCTTCGGCTTGCGGCCGGCGCCCGTGATCCCGCTCTTCGCATCGACGACGAACTGCACGAACGCGTCCGCGAACGGTGCGAGCGGCGCGAGCGCGAGCAGCGTCGCCGTCGGATAGCAGCCCGGATTCGCGACGAACCGGGCCCCGCGAAGCGCGTCCGCGTAGCGTTCCGTCCAGCCGTAGACGGCGCCCGCGGCGTGCGCGGCGAGCCGGAACGCGTCGGAGAGGTCGATGACGCGCGCGCCGATGCCGAGATAGTGCGGCGCGCACTCGCGCGCGAGCTCGCGCTCCCCCGCGAGAACGACGACGTCGCCCGCGGTCGCGGCCGCGCGGACCGAGCCCGCACCGTCGAACGAGCGCGACGACGACCGAAGCGCCGGAAAGGTATCCGCGAGCGGATGACCGGTATGCGAGGCGCTCTCGACCGCACCGATCCGGACGTGCGGATGGTGCTCGAGATAGCGCAGCAGTTCGCCCGCCGCGTACCCCGCCGCGCCTTGGACGTGCACGGTCGTCATCTGTGTCGTCCTTTCCCCGGCCGGCTCCGGCGGTTACCTGTATATTTATACATACAAAGCATAAATATGCAATGCCGACGTCGACCGGCGCGCGGCTCGTACGATCGAGCGGCCGAGGGCTCGTCGATCGTACGATGCGACGCGGCGGGCGTTCGCGAGTGCGGCGAACGGGCGGTCGTAGCCATTCGATTGTAGGTCAGGCCGGGACGCGAAGAAAAGGGAACGCGCGTTCGTCATCGATCTTCGGCCGGTGGAGCGTCTTTGCAACCTGTTCTCTTAGCCGTTTGCTGCGTTATTCACGGAAACGTCCATGCCGTCTCCGGCGCCTCGCTCGCGGGCGCGCGGGTCGAGATACGCGGCGCGGGCGGCGCGCGAACGACGACGGACGCCCGCGGCGATTTCTCGCTGCGGGTCGATCGAGGAACGTATCGCATCGCGGTTTCGACCCGCGGTTACGCGCCCGTGACCGTCGCCGTCGGCGGCGGCAAGGACGACGCGAACGTCGAGGTCGCGCTCGAGCCGCTCGATTCTCCGAAGCTCCGCCAGATCGGTGCGGTGACGGTCGACGGCCGGTCCGCGCCGATCCAAGGTGCGATCCCGTCGGTGCTCCTCTCGCGCGGCGAACTCGACGCGCTCGGCTACGACCGGATCGTCGACGGGCTGCAAGATCTTCCCGGCGCGACGTTCAGCCGGCCCGACGGCGGTGCGGCGAGCGCCGTCTCCGTGGTCTCGCTGCGCGGGCCCGATCCCTCGGAATCGCTGCTCACGCTCGACGGACAGTTGCTCAACGACGGCAACACGGGCGATCTCGACCTCTCGCGCTTCCCCGTCGCCGCGTTCTCGGCGATCGACGTGACCGAGGGGCTCGGGCCCGAGGACGGCAACGGCAGCAATACGTTCGGCGGCGCGATCAACCTCGTCTCGCTGCGGCCGACCAAGGTCGCGCACGAGGCCGCGTCCGTCTCGGCCGGATCGTTCGGGCGCAGCGACGTGTGGCTCAACGCGACCGGCACGAACGGCCGTCTCGGCTACGCGGCGGCGTACGACGATCAGAACGAGACCGGGTTCGTCGATCGGACATCGCCGCTCTATTCGTCGACCGACCCGGCCTGTTCGCCGTGTGCGACGCACCTCGGCTCGAACGTCGCGTCGCATCTCGGGCTCGGCACGCTCACGTACACGTTCTCGCAGAACGCTGACCTGACGGGGCGCGTGTTCCTGCTCGGCGACGCGCGCGACCAGAGCGGCGCGATCAACGGGATCGATCGCAACGCGGGCGACATCGGGACGCCGCAGTACGGGCAGCTCATCGGGCCCGGCCCGCAGACCTTCTCGCAGACGATCCGCGCCTATCAGTTGCGCGGGCGCGCGCCGCTCGGTGCGGGCGAACTGACGGCGGATCTCTCGTTCGGCGACAACGGCGTCGACGTGCGCGGCGGAAGCGTCTCGCCGTACGATCTCGATCACCGCGACGAACGTTACAACGCGGGCCTGACGTGGCAGCGGACCTTCGCGACCTCGCAGTTTGCGGTCGGCGGCTACACGCGCTACGAATCGCTCGACTTCGTCGCGCCGCCGTCGGCGACGAGCACCCCGCTCACCGCCGCGCAGGCGTCGCCGCTGCTCGGGCAGACGATCGACGTCTATTACGCGCGCGGCGGCTTCTCGCCGACGACGAATCTGCGGCTCGACGGCGGCGTCTTCGAATCGAACTACACGACGTTCGGCGCGAATCTCGACGGCCGTCTCGGCGCGATCTATTCGCTCGATCCGGCGACGTCGGTGCGCGCGTCGATCGGGACGGGCTTTCGCGCGCCGCTGCTCGCCGAGCGCTACGACTATCCGTATTCGCAGCTGACGCTCGACGGGAACAACGTCTTCGTCGGACAGGGCAGTACGGGCGAACGGCCGGAGCACGCGACGGAATACGAAGCCGGCATCTCGCACGAATTCTCGAAGGCTTCGACACTCGACGTCTCGCTGTACCGGTCGAACCTCCGCAATCCGGTCGAAGTCTTCTATCCGCTCGCCGCGGTCGCGAACGGCGCGTGTAAGAACAATTCGTATGCCGCGCCGATCGCCGCGTGCGTCTCGTATCAGAGCAACGTCGGCAACGCGGTCTACACCGGTCTCGAGGCGCGGTACACGCAGCGGATCGTACCGCAGCACGTCTTCGTCTCGGCCGCGTACGGCCTCAACGTCTCCTATCCCGAAGACCTCAACGCGCAGTTCTCCAATCCGACCTCCGGCGGAACGCTCGTCGACCACGGGCAATTCCTCGGCATCCCGCAGCAGCAAGGGTCGTTCCGAGTCGATTACGCGGCGCCGGGCGGCTGGCACGCGTCGACGTCGGCGGCGTTCCGCGGGAACAATAACCAATTGAATATCGGGCCGTTCACGACGCTGGACGCGCTCGTGGGCTTCCGATTCGCGGACCGCCTCGATCTTTCGGTCGCGGGGACGAACCTTCTCAACGCCGGCGCCGGCGAATTCACCGAGTTCGGCGCCGGAACGCCGTATCGCAGCGTCGTCGGAAACGCCCCGGACGGCGGCGCCGTCTACGGACCGCTGCCGACGGATGCGCTCCACGTCGAGCCGGCGGGCTTTCGGGTGATCCTCACGGCGCGATGACGCGCTCGTGCTACCGCACGACGAGCGCCGAGATCATGTTCTCCGCATCGTCGTGAAGATGCCGTGATAACGTCGAGCCCTCGTAGGTCGCGGTTCCGGCGGGGTTCGAAACGGTCGGCGACGAGGCGGGCGGGGGGCGCGTGACCCGCGGCGAGCAGAGAAATCGTCCGGTGTCAGGCGGAGGCGTCGAGCTCGCGTTCGAGCGACGCGATCGCGCGCTCGATCTCGCGCGGGTTCGTCGAGCC
>CAZZZK010000096.1:0-8637 GCA_964658555.1 Vulcanimicrobiota bacterium
GCGAACGCGATGCGCGTCATGCCGCGCTTGCCGAGATAGCGCACCGCGGCGCCCGCGTACTTCGCGAGCGACGACGCCTTGAATTTCGCGCGGTCGCCGAGACCGACGACGAGGATGCGTTTGCTCGGCAGCGACATCGCGTGCACGAGCGCCGTCTCGCCCGCGGCGCCCTTGATCTCTTTGGAGGCCAGAACGTCCGCGATCGCGCCGCCGAGTTCGCGATCGATCGCTTCGGCGACGCCGTCGAGACGGCCGTCCGCGAAGACCGGGACGACGAGCGCCCCCGCATCGAGCGTAGCGGGCGCCCCCGGCGTAACGTTGATTTGCATGACGAACCTTTCAAGGAGTTGAAACGCGACCGTGTGACCGAGCCGGACGACGTTTTGCAGGCCAAGGACCCCGCCCTGCGCGATGCGTACGCCCGCGCGGGCGTCGATATCGCGGCCGGCAACGAGGCGGTCGCGCGCTATAAGGACGTGACGTCCGCCTGGCGCCACCCGAATCAAGTCGGCGCGATCGGCGGTTTCAGCGGCCTCTTTCGCTTGCCGGGCGACGAGAAGCGGCTGCTCGTCGGTTCGACGGACGGCGTCGGCACGAAGATCCTCATCGCGGCCGAACTCGGGCGCTACGATACCGTCGGCGCGGATCTCGTCAATCACTGCGTCAACGACATCCTCGTCGTCAACGCGACGCCGCTGTTCTTCCTCGATTACCTCGCGGTCGGTACGCTCGATCCGGGCGTCGCCGCGGCGATCGTCGGCGGCGTGCAGCGCGCGTGTCGCGAGAACGACTGCGCGCTCTTGGGCGGAGAGACGGCCGAGATGCCGGGCCTCTACGCGCCGACGCACTTCGATCTGGCGGGCACGATCGTCGGCAGCGTCGATGCGGACGACGTCCCCGATCACGAGACCGTCGCGGCGGGCGATGCGATCGTCGCGCTCCCGGCGATCGGGATGCACACGAACGGCTACTCCCTCGCGCGAAGCGTCATCCCGCGCGACGAATGGGAGACGCCGTTCGCGGCCGCGGGATCCGGCACGTACGCCGATGCGCTGCTCGCCGGGCATCCGTCGTATTTCGCCGCCGTGCGCGCGATTCAAAAGGTCGCGCGGGTCAAGGCGATGTCGCACGTCACGGGCGGCGGGCTCCTTGAGAACGTGCCCCGCACGCTCCCGGCGACATGCCGCGCGGTGTTCGAGCAGTCGCGCTGGCGGGTCCCGGCGATCGAGGCGGAGCTCGTCTCGCGCGCGGGGCTCTCGTACGAGGAACGCTACCGGACGCTCAACATGGGGATCGGCTTCACGCTCGTCGTGCCGCTCGCGGATGCCGCGCGTGCCGTCGGCGCGTCGCCGGGCGCGTCGATCGTGGGGTGGATCGAAGCGCGCGCCGCGGGCGACGCGCCCGTCGTCGTCCATCCCGTCCGCAGCTAGGAGCCGCGCCACGGCCAGGTTCGTCAACCTGCTCGTCGATCTCGACGACGCTCGTTTCGCGGCGCGCGAGATGCACCACGGGCTCGAGGCGATCGATCGGGCCGGGATCTACACGCAGCGCGAGCATCGCACGCCCGAGGCGATCCTCGGCTGGATCGACGGGACGTTCGGCGGTACGTGGTCGGGCGAAGCGGCCGCCGGCGCGAGCTGGTACGCCTCCGACGCCGCGGGCCTCGCCGGATTCTGCAGCTACGCGCCGCACGGACTGCGCTACGCGTGGCTGCGGGCGTGGCGGCAGCGGCCGGCCGTCGGGATCTTCGGCCCGCTCGGCGTCGCCGAGCGCGCCCGGGGGCGCGGTCTCGGTAAGGCGCTGCTGCACGCGGGGATGTTCGGGCTGCGCGAGCGGGGCTACCGGCAGGCGCTCGTCCCGGCCGTCTCCGAGGAGCTCGTGCCGTTCTACGAGCGTCATGCGAACGCGCGCGTCGTCGAGGACGCGGACGTCGAGCGCCGCGGAAAGCGCTGGCGCGCGACCGTGCTCGCGAGCGGGAACGGCGGCAATTTCGAGGCGGTCGCGCGCGCCGCGGCGGCGGGGACGCTGCCGCTCGACGTGACGAGCGCGATCGCGAACCGGCCGAACGCGCGCGTCCTCGAGCGCGCGGCCGGGCTCGGGATCGCGGCGCGCGCGATCGTGCGCGAGCGGGGCGCCGAGTCGCGCGACGCATACGACGCGCGCGTGATCGCGGCGGTCGCGGCCGAGGAGCCCGATCTCGTGCTGCTGCTCGGCTGGATGCACGTGCTCCCGGCGACGTTCGTCGCGCGCTTCCCGCAGACGCTCAACCTGCACCCGGCGCTCCTGCCCTTCGACGCGACGGCCGATCGCCTGACCGCGCCCGACGGCGCCGAGATCGACGCCTACCGGGGCGCGCACGCCTTCGAGGATGCCGTGCGCGCGGGGTCGCCCTGGTCGGGCGCGACCGTGCATCGCCTCGGCGTCGAGATCGATCGCGGCGAGGTCTTCGCGCGGCTCCCGCTGCGGCTGGCGGACGGCGTCCCGCGCGACGCGCTCGAAGCGGAGCTGCACGCGCTCGAAGCGCGCGTCGTCGCGACGGCGATCCGCCGCTGGACGTGGGAAGCGCCGTAGCGCTTCGGCGACGTCGTTCGCGCGCGACGGCAGCCGAGCGAACCGGCGCGCCGTTCGGCGATTCCTCCACAGGTTCCACAGGACGCACGGCGCCCGCTGTGGAGACTCACGCGGCCGCGGCGCTCGAAAACGTGAAGGCGAGATTCGGATTCGCGGTCAGCGTCGTCGCATCGACCCGGACCGCCTCTCTCTGGCGATCGGCGGCGGCCGCGATCATCGCGGCGTTGTCGGTGCAGTATTCGCGGGCCGGGACGAGCGCGGGAAGGCCGTGACGCTCGGCGAGCGCCGCGAACGCGGTGCGCAGCGCCGTATTCGCCGCGACGCCGCCCGAGAGGACGAGCGAGGCGTACGCCTCGCGACAGATCGCGCGATCGACGCGGTCGATCAGCACGTCGACGACGGCCGCCTGAAACGAGGCCGCGACGTCGGCCGGCTCCGCGTCGCGCCCGGCCGCGCTCTCCATGAAGTAACGGACCGCGGTCTTGATCCCCGAGAACGACATGTCGAGCGAATCCGCCTCGGCCCGGTGGCGCGGGAACGCATGCGCCGCCGGGTCGCCGGTACGCGCGAGCCGCTCCATCGCGGGACCTCCGGGGAAGGGGAGGCCGAGGAGGCGCGCGGTCTTATCGAACGCCTCGCCCGCCGCGTCGTCGCGCGTGCGCCCGAGCACGCGAAGATCGGTCGGCGAACCGACGCGCACGAGCTGCGAATGGCCGCCCGAGACGAGCAGCGCGAGGAACGGATACCGCGGCTCCGCGGCGCCGCCGAGGAACGGCGCGAACAGGTGGCCGTGCAGATGGTTGACGGCGTAGAGCGGGAGCCCGCTCGCGAAGGCGAGCGCCTTCGCGGACGCGACGCCGATCACGAGGCTGCCGACGAGCCCCGGCCCCGCGGTCACGGCGATGCCGTCGAGCTCCCCGAGCCGCACGCCCGCGCGGCCGAGCGCGTCGTCGACGGCGGCGCTGAGTAGCGCGAGGTGCTGGCGGCTCGCGATCTCGGGCACGATTCCGCCGAACGCGGCGTGAAAGGCGTCCTGATTCGTCGACACGTTCGCGAGGACGTCGCGGCCGTCGCGGACCACGGCGGTCGCCGTATCGTCGCAGGACGTTTCGATCCCGAGCAGCAGCATCCGCGTTAGGGCGACGGCGTCGAGGGCGCGGGCAGCGGCGTCGGCTCGTGCGGGAAATTGAAGCCGTTGCGATCGCCGTAGTGGTTGCCGTTTACGTTCGCGTCGACCACCGCCGCGTCGATCGTCCCGTCCGGCCGGACGACGCCGGTCACGAAGATCATGACGCCGCTGCGCAGGTTGGCGCCGGTCGGGTTGATCGTCGTATGATCGCGCAGGATCGCGTGCTTCCCGTTATCGAGGGTGATGTCGCGGCCGGAGATGTTCGTTATGACGCCTTCGGTCACGTGCGGATTCGGCGTCGGCGTCGCGAGCGGGGTCTGGGCCGCCGCGATCGACGGCGCGAGGAAGGCGATGACGAGCGCGGCGCGCGCGAAGGAGGTCATGGAACGAGGCTCGCTTTCATACGTAGATTCAACGGCGTGCGCGGCCCGGACGTCGCGACCCGTCGCATCGAAGCGTTCTTGCCCCGAAAGGCGCAGCGCCTAATCACGCCGGCGCATCGGCCCCGGCCATGAACCGCGCGAGATACGGCGCCGTCTTGCCGGCCGCCGACCGCGCCGCCTCGGCCGGCGGTCCGGCCACGACGATCCGGCCGCCCTCGGCGCCCGCGCCCGGCCCGATGTCGAGCACGTAATCGCTTCCGGCGACGACGCGCATGTCGTGCTCGACGACGACGACGGTGTTGCCGTTGCGAACGAGCCCGTCGAGCTGGGCCATCAGCCGCTCCACGTCGCTCGGGTGCAAACCCGTCGTCGGTTCGTCGAGCACGTAGAGCGTGCGGCCGCGCTGCGAGCGCTGCAATTCCGTCGCGAGCTTGATGCGCTGCGCTTCGCCGCCGGAGAGCTCGGTCGCGGGCTGTCCGAGCCGCAGATACCCGAGCCCGACCTCGCGGAGCGTCGAGAGCGCTCGGCGGATCGCGGGTTCATCCGCGAAGAACTCCCAGGCCGCGTCGACGGTGAGGCCGAGCACCTCGGCGACGTTCTTGCCCCGATAGGTGATCGCGAGCGTCGCCGGATTGTAGCGCGAGCCGCCGCACGTCGGGCACGGCGCGTAGACGCTCGCGAGGAACAGCAGCTCGACCATCACCGAGCCCTCGCCCTCGCACGTCGGGCAGCGGCCCTTCGCGACGTTGAAGGAGAAGCGCCCGGCGTCGAAACGCTTGGCCCGCGCGGCTTTCGTCGCCGCGAAGAGCTTGCGGACCGAATCGAAGAGCCCGGTGTACGTGGCGAGATTCGAGCGCGGCGTGCGGCCGATCGGCACCTGATCGACGCGCACGAGCCGATCGATCGCCTCCATCCCGGAGACGATGCGCCCCTCCGTCGCGGCCGGCTCGTCGCGTTCGAGATCGTCCGTCTCGTCGTCGACCGGCGCGACGGGCGTACCGAGTTCGCGCGCGACGAGATCGACGAGCGCCTGGCTCACGAGCGTCGATTTGCCCGATCCCGAGACGCCCGTGACCGTCGTGAAGACGCCGAGCGGGAACGCCGCATCGAGGCGGGCGAGGTTGTTGCGCGTCACGCCGGCGAGGCGGAGCCAGCCGGCGGGTGCGCGGGGTTCGCGCGACGGGAATGCGGCGACGTCGAAGAGATGCTCGCGGGTTCTCGAGGCGGGCACGTCGCGTAGGCCCGCGGGCGGCCCGCTGTAGAGGATCTCCCCGCCGCCCTCGCCCGCCGCCGGCCCGACGTCGACGATCCAATCGGCGCGCCGGATCACCTCGAGTTCGTGCTCGACGACGAAGAGCGAATTGCCCGCCGCCTTGAGGCGGTCGAGGGCGCGCAGCAACGCCTCGGTGTCGGCCGGATGGAGCCCGGCCGACGGCTCGTCGAGCACGTAGACGACGCCGAAGAGATTCGAACGCACCTGCGTCGCGAGCCGCAGGCGCTGCAGTTCGCCCGGCGAGAGGGTCGGGGTGCTGCGTTCGATCGCGAGGTAGCCGAGGCCGAGGTCGACGAGGACGTCGAGCCGCGCGGCGAGATCCTGCGCGATGCGCTGCACGACGATCGCCTTCTCGGGATGCTCGCGCGCGAGGTTCGCGCGGCCGGGATACGTCTCGTCCGCGTAGGGCGCCATGAGCGCGGCGACCTCCGCGAGCGGAAGCCGCGAGAGCTCGGTGATGTCGCGCCCGGCGAACGTAACGGAGAGCGCCTCGCGCCGCAGGCGTTTGCCGCCGCAGAGCGAGCACGCGTCGCCGACGAGGTACCGCGCGACGCGGCGCTTCATCATCGCGCTCTGCGTATTCGCGAACGTCTGCAGCACGTGCCGTTTCGCGCTCGTGAACGTGCCCATGTAGCTCGGTTCGTCCTTGCGCTTGAGCGCGCGGCGCGCGTCCTTGGGATCGAGGCCGGCGTAGACGGGGACCGTCGGCTGTTCGTCCGTGAAGAGCAGCCAATCGCGATCTTTCTTCGGCAGATCGCGCCACGGCCGGTCGACGTCGTAGCCGAGCGTCACGGAGATGTCGCGCAGATTCTGCCCCTGCCACGCGAGCGGCCACGCGGCGATCGCGCGCTCGCGAATCGTGAGCGAGTCGTCGGGGACCATCGAGCGTTCCGTCACCTCGTACACGCGGCCGAGCCCGTGACATTTCGGGCACGCACCCTCGGGCGTGTTGGGCGAGAACGATTCCGCGTAGAGCAGCGCCTGCGCCGCGGGGTAGTCGCCCGCGCGCGAGTACAGCATGCGCAGCAGATTCGAGAGCGTCGTGACGCTGCCGACGGAGGAGCGCGTCGTCGGGGAGCCGCGCTGCTGCTGGAGCGCGACCGCGGGCGGGAGCCCGTCGATCTCGTCGACGTCGGGGACGGCCATCTGGTTGAAGAGCCGCCGCGCGTACGGCGAGACGGATTCGAGATAGCGCCGTTGCGCTTCGGCGTACAGCGTCCCGAAGGCGAGCGACGATTTGCCCGATCCCGAGACGCCCGTGAAGACGACGAGCCGTTCGCGCGGTACGTCGACGTCGACGTTCTTGAGGTTGTGCTCGCGCGCGCCGCGGACGCGAACGAATCCGTCCCTGCGGCCGGACGTCATCGCGACGACGCTTGCGTTTCCAGCAGCCGCCAGAGCCGTTCTTCGAGCGCGTCGCCGAGCGGCACGCGGCGCGGCGGATCCTCGAAGCGCTCGCGGTCGAAGTACGCGCCGCGGACGGAGCCGCACGCGGGGTCGGCGGCGAGCCGGACGACGGGCTTCGCGCCCGCGGCCGCGGGCGGCAGGAAGCGCCGGAGGACCGGATCGACGGGCCACGGCATCCGGCGGAAGATGCCGGTCGCGATCGCTCCCGGATGGACGCACGAGCTCGCGACTTGCGGCGCGCGGCGCGCGTACGCGCGCGTCAGGTAGAGGAGCGCGAGCTTCGATTGCGCGTACGCGGCGCCGCCGGAATAGCGCCGGTGCGCGAACTGCGTATCGTCCCAGCCGATCCCGCGGCAGTAGCGCTGCGCGACCGAACCCACCATCACGACGCGCGGATCCGCGCTCGCCTCGAGCAGCGGCAGCAGGCCGTTCGTCAGCGAGAACGGCCCGGCGACGTTCGTCGCCCAGGTGCGCTCGAGGCCGTCGCCCGCGAGCTCGCGTTTCGCGAGCAGGACGCCCGCGTTGTTCACGAGCACGTCGAGCCGGTCGAAGCGCGCCTGCAGCGACGCGAGCGCCGCGCGGATCGACGCGGCGTCGGCGACGTCGAGCGCGATCCCGGTCGCACCCGCGCCGAGCGTGCTCGCGATGCCGTTCGCGCGCGCGAGATCGCGCGCGGCGACCACGACGAGCGCTCCGAGCGCCGCGAGTTCGCGAACCGCTTCGAGGCCGATACCGCCGGCCGCGCCCGTGACGAGCACGCGTCGGCCGGCGAGCGGCGCCGCGACGTTCATCGCGCGGTCACGGCGTCGCGCAAGGCGAGGCGATAGCGGTGGTCCATGCCGCGCTCGCCCATCAGCACGTCCGGCGATCGTTCGGTGGTAAAGCGTTCGAAGCCGAGCGCTTCGAGCACGGCGATCGATGCGGCGTTGCGCGTGTCGACGCTCGCGTACGCCGTCGCGATCCCGCGCTCGCGGAGCTCGCGCAGCACGCGGCCGACCGCTTCGCGGGCGAAGCCGCGACGCTGAGCGTGCGTGAAGAGCACGTAGCCGAGAGAGGCGGTCGCACCGGGCCGCAGCGTGGCCTGCACGTAGCCGAGCGCGGCGGAACCGTCGCGCTCGAAGAGCACCCAGTTGAGCCAGCCCTCCGATCCGTCGGGCGACGTGCGCCCCGCGAGAAACGCGTACCGCTCCGCGAGCTCCGCGACGTCGCGCGGCGGGTCGGCGGCGAGGTACGGGTAGAGCGCGGGGTCCTGCAGCCCGTCGAAGAGGTCGGCCGCATGGTCGGCGACGATCGGTTCGAGCCGCAGCCGCGCGCTCTCGAGCGGCGAGTCCGCGGCGCTCACGGACGGGTCCGGGCGGCGAAGGCGCGGATCGCGTCGATCGTCGCCTCGTCGATCGCGAAGCGATCGGGCGGGAGCGCGTCGAGCGGATGCCACGACCAGCCCTCGCACTTATCGGGTTCGCTGTTCTCGGGTTCGCCGCGCTCGCAGCGAACCGCGAAGAAGACCGTCTCGTACCGCATCGCGATCTCGGCGAAGTCGTCGACCTGGCGCGCGATCTCGACGGGGTCCTCGATCGTGAGCGCGGTCTCTTCGAACGTCTCGCGGATCGCCGTCGCGGCGAGGGATTCGCCCGGATCCGGCTTGCCGCCGGGCGTCTGCCACAGCCCGTCGCCGAACGCGGCGATCCGTCGTCCGAGTAAGAGGCGTTCGCCGCGCACGACGGCCGCGGCGACTCCGATACCGGTCTTCATCTCGGACGGACGTACCCAGCTTCGACGTTCGGCCCGAGGTTCGCGCGCGCGCGAATCGTAGTACACGCCGTCAGCGCCCGCAGAAAAGAGTCTCGATCTTGCACGTTCGTTCGATCTTCACG
>CAZZZK010000097.1:0-8588 GCA_964658555.1 Vulcanimicrobiota bacterium
GGATCGCGATCCGCGCGACGGATCGTTCGGCGACGCCCGCGACGAGTGCCGCGAGCGTCCACGCGACGAGGACGGCGATACCGCCCGCGAGCGGAGCGCGCCCCTCCGAGCATTCGACGAGAGCGTACGCGCCGAGCGCTCCCGGCCCGAGCGCGAGCGGCAGCGTCAGGCCGTCGCGGACGCCCGCCGCCGTGTTCCCGAGGACGGAGCGCAGGAACGCTCCCGCGATCGCGAGGCCGAGCGCGGCCCCGAGGATCGCACGCAGCGCGCCGCCGTGAACGCCGCCCGGAGCGTGCGTCGTACCGAACACCGCGGCATGCGTGAGAAACGCCGCCGCGAAAGCGACGACGGCTCCGGAGCCGATCCGTCGCGCGAGCATTGAGCGGCGCCATTCGTCTCGCGATGCGAAAGCTCCGGCTCGGCGCAGGGGCGTCATCGTCGTCGCCAAAGCGCCGGATATGCGATCCTCAGCCTCACGTTTCGTCGCCGCGCTCGCGCTCGCCGCCGTCGCCAGCGCTCCGCTCGCCGCTCGTGCGGTCGAACGGATCGCGGGCATCGACGCGCTCGCGAGCCGGTCCGGCCGAGCCCGCGTCACGGCGAGCCTGCAGGTCGTCCCGCTCGGCGCGCGTTCGGCGCGTCTCATCGTCACCGAGGCGAGCGGCGGCGAACGGGTGCGAGCCTACGAGAGCGAGATGACGAAGCGCATGCACCTCATCGTCGTCGGGGACGACCTCGCGTCGTTCCAACACGACCATCCCGACCTCGACGGCCGCGGCCGCTTCGCGATCACGGTCGACGTTCCCAAACCGGGCACGTACGAGGTGTACGCCGACACGGACCCGCGCGGGCTCGGCCATCGCGTGTTCCGGTTTCCCGTCGCCTTCGGCGTTCCGTCCGCCGCGGAGCCGCACGTCGCGCTCGTGCCGACGGCTCGCAGCGTCGAGGCGGGGCCGTATCGCGTGACCCTTGGAACGGTGCGGATCCCCGCGGGACGCGAGAGCGTGCTGCACGTGTCGATCACGAAGGACGGCCGGCCCGCGACCGATCTGCGCCCGTATCTGGGCGGCGCGGCGCACGCGGTCTTCATCGACGCGCGGACGCTCGCGTATCTGCACGTCCATCCCATGCCGATCGCGGCCGGTCGAACGATGACGGCGACGGCGATGCCGATGGGCTCGGGCGCGATGGCCGCGATGCCCGCGATGCGGCCGAACGCGGCCGTCTCGCCCGAGATGGCGCTCCACGTCGACGTGCCGAACGCGGGCGCGTACAAGCTATGGCTGCAGTTTCGGGGCGGCGGGACGCTCCACGTCGCGCCGTTCGTCGTCACGGCCGGCTGAGATTTGGCGGGGGCTTTTCCCAGCCGGTCGTAAGTATCGCGCGATGGCCGAACCCCGAACGCCGCTCGAGGCGCCGACACCGGAGCAGGCGGCGTTTCTCGAGCGGGCGATGGAACAGTACGGCAAGGCGACGTACAATTTCGCCTTCCGCCTGACGAACAACGAAGCCGACGCGCGCGACCTCACGCAGGACGCGTTCGTTCGCGTCTACCGCGCGTGGCGCTCGTTCCAGCCCGGGACGTCCTTCCTCTCGTGGATCTATCGGATCGTGACAAATCTCCATCGGGACGAACTTCGGAGACGAAAAGGGCGTTTCCATGAAGAGCTCCCCGAGGACAACGCCCCGCAGAGTTTCGCCGGCAGCCGGCCGCTCGCGGTCACGCCGATCGACGATTACATCGAGCGGCAAGTCGGCGAGTCGATGTCCCGGGCACTCGCCGGCCTCTCGAGCGACCAGCGCCAAGTCATCCTCCTCGCGGATATCGAGGAATACAGCTACCAAGAGATCGCGGAGATCATGGGATGTTCGATCGGGACCGTTCGGTCGCGATTGCACCGGGCCCGGTCCCTCCTCCGCCGCCTCGTCGAACGCGCGCAGCAGCAACAAGAGCGATGAATCAGCACATTACGAACGACACCCTGATCGACTATCTCCACGGCGAACTGGCCCCGGCCGACGACGCGCTCGTCTACGCGCACGTCTCGAGCTGCGACGCGTGTACGGCCGAACTCGAGACCGAACGTTCGTTTGCCGAGACGTTGCGCGCGTCGCTCGCCGCCGAAGAACGCGAGTTCCCGTCGCTCGTGTCGGCCGCGGTCTGGCAGCGAATCCGCGAGTCTCGTCCCTCCGCGCTCACGCGTATGCGCGCGTTCCTGCGGCCCGCCTTCGCCGTCCCGGTCGCCGCGGCGCTGCTGGTCGGCGGCTACTTCGCATCGCCGCTCGCCCACCCGAGCGCCGCGGATCCGAAGATCGACGCGATGTACTATCTCGAAGCGCACGCCGCCCAGGCGAACATGTCGCCGCTCGCGGCACCGGCCGGCCTGCAGAACATGGAGACCTCGATGGTCGAGAGCGACGGCGCGAGCTCGCCCGCGGTCGCGTCGTCGCGTGCGGAGACGTACGTCGGTATGATTCCGACCGAGAGGTTCGATGTCGTGCCGTAGGATCGCGCGTTCGCTCGCTACGGTCTCCGCCGTCGCGTTCGCGCTCGGCGGCCGGCCGGCGGGCGCGGGGAGCGACGCATCGCTCGAAACGCTGCTCCGCGAGAGCATCGACGCACCGAAAAGCATCTCGTACGTCGGACAGTACGATACGGTCCGCTTCAGTTCGAATCGCGCGAGCGCGACGATCGTGAAGATCGAGCACCTCGCACCCGATCGGACGCGCCGCTGGTATCTCGCGCCCGAGTCGATCTACGGCGATTACGTCGTGTCGCGCGGCTTGACGACGTACGCGTTCGACACGAAGCGCAAGCTCGTGACGGTCTCGCGCGATCCGACGATCGACAACGCCGTCTCGCCCGCGGGCGAGATCGATCGCGTCATGCAGAACTACCGCGCGGTCGCCGACGGGGCGGATATCGTCGCCGATCGGCCGACGACCTCGATCGTCCTCGTGAACCGCTATACGGGCGAACGCGCCGCGCGCATCTGGCTCGACCGCGAATCGCACCTCGCGCTCAAAAAAGAAGAGTTCCACGCGAACGGATCGGTCGCGTCGCAATCGCACTTCGAAGAGATCGGCTTCACGGCCGAGATCCCGAAGGACGTCTTCGACGAAGCGATCCCCGCCGGCTACGCGAAAGCGGCGGGCGTCGATCTCGCGACGCCGTCGAGCGACGTCGCCCGCGCGCTCGGCGAAGCCGGCTTCAAACCGATCGAGCCGAAAGTCTTGCCGCAGGGGTTCGCCGTGACGAGCGGTGCCGTCACGACGGTACAGGGCGTCCGGACGCTGCAGCTCCTCTACAGCGACGGGCTGCGCTCCGTCTCGCTGTTCGAGAACGCTCGCGGGGCCGCGGCCGACTTCGGACCGCTGCGTCCGAAGTCGACGCACTTCGAGGGGCACGATGCCGAGTACGTCGAGGACGGACCGACGACGCTGTTGACGTGGAACGAGCACGGCCTGCACTTCGCGCTCGTCGGCGACCTGCTGCTCCCCGAGCTCGTCTCGATCGCCACGAGCGTCGTTCCGTAGCGCGCGTTCGCCCGCATCCACGAACGCCGCAACCGTGACGATCAGAGCGGCAGGTCCGTCGGATGCGGAATTGCTGGCCGAACACCGCGCCGCCGTCTGGCACGAAGTCGGCGCGGCATCCCGCGAGGATCTCATCTTGCAGCGCCCGATCTGGGCGACGTTCTTCCGCGACCGCCTGCGCGACGCGACCTACGCCGCCTTCGTCGCCGAGGAAGCCGGCGCTCCGGTCGGAAGCGGCGGGATCCTCATCCACACGGCGATCCCGCGGCCGTACGCGTTCTCGGACCGGGCGGGTCGCGTGCTCTCGCTCTACGTCGAACCCGCGCGACGCCGGCGCGGGATCGCGAGAACGATCGTCGGCCGTCTCATCGCCTACGCTCGGGAGGCGCGGCTCGTCTCGCTCACGTTGCATCCGACCGACGACGCCCGGCCGCTCTATCGCTCGGTCGGCTTCGAGGCGGCGGACGAAATGGTGCTGAGGCTCGCGCCCGCCGACGCGCCGTACCGGGCGTAGCCCTACGACATCGTCGGGCTCGGTTTCTTCCCGGCGACCGATGCGTCGAGCGCCTTGTCGATCGCCGCGCGCGGCGTCTCGCCGCTCGTGATCGACTGAATCTTGCCGTCGGCTCCGATGAGGACGATCGTCGGGAAGCCGCCCTGGAGGTACGCGTTCGCGACCGCGAGGTTCGGATCGAACGCGATCGGATACGTGACGTTGTATTTCTGCATGAACCCGACGACGTCGGCCTGCGTCTCCGGCGTCGTCGAATCCATGCCGTACGGGCTCCCCGAGACGGCGACGACGTTGATGCGGCCGCGATATTTCGCGTCGACGGCGCTCAGGACGGCGGTCTCGCGCTGGCAGTGCGGGCACCACGTCGCGAAGACCTCGAGAAGCGTCGGTTTGCCGCCGGCATGCGCGAGATCGAACCCGCCGCCCGTCGTCGCGACCTGGAACTCCGGCGCCTGTTGGCCGACGGCGAGCTTCGCATTCTGCGGCGCGAGGGAGGCCGATTTCGGAACGTTCGACGCCAGCGCGATCGCGACGACGATCACGATCGCGACGAGCCCGAGCGACGCGAAGAGGATCGTGCGCTTTCGTTTGGCCTGCGCTTCGACCTCGGCACGCGAAGGGATAGTGTTGCGGCGATCGGCTCGGTTCATGTGATCTCCGTTTCGCGGAACGCGGCGGCGCTACCGCCCGACCACAGCGTGCGATCGAGCGCGTAGCGTCCGGGCGCGAAGCCCGCGATCGCGCCCGCGACCGCGGCGAGCGCGAGATCGGCCGCGACGTGCGCCCACGAGGGCGGCGTCGGGATCGACGATCCGAAGCAGCCGCAGTTCGCCGGGATGTGGCGGACGACGAGCGAGGCGACCGCAACGGCGAACACCCCGAATTGCAGCGTGACGACGCTCGCGACCGGCCGCGTGAAGAGGCCGAGCACGAGGTACGCACCGAGAAAGATCTCGAGATACGGCAGCGCGACGCCGACCGGTGCGACGAGCGGCGCGGGGACCATCCGGTACCCCGCGACGAGCGACGCACCCGCGGCCGGTCCGTCGAGCGCCTTGAGCACGCCCGCGGCGACGAGGAGGCCGCCGAGCAGGATGCGCAGCGCGAAGACTACGAGACCCACGCCTGCGCCCGGTCGATCAAGCGCGACTGCTCGGCCGGGATCGCCCGCACGTCGGCGCGGTCGCTCACGCCGCGCGTCGTAGCGTGCGTCCGCACCGTCTCCGCGATCGCGGCGGCGAGCGTCTCGGGATCGTAGCCGCCCTCGAGGCAGTACGCGACGCGACCGCGTGCGTACGTCTGCGCGACCTCCGCGACGAGCTCCGCGAGCGCGCGCGCCGCCACCACGGCATCGACGCCGAGATCGCCGACGGGATCGCCCGCCGCGAAATCGTACCCGGCGCTCACGACGATGAGGTCGGGGCGGACGCGCGCCGCCACGGCCGGCAGCAGGCGCTGCCACGTCGCGACGAACGCTTCGGTACCGTACGAATGTGCGGTCAGCGGGACGTTGACGATCGCACCGCCGGCATCGAAACGCTGCTCGTTCGGGCCGCCGCTGCCGGGATACGCCGGGAACGCGTGCGTCGAGACGAACGAGACGCCGTCGCCCGCGATCGATTGCGTGCCGTTGCCGTGGTGGTAATCGAAATCGACGACGAGCGCCCGGCCGCCCGTCCGGCGAACGAACTCGCGCGCGGCGACCGCGGCGTTGCCGAAGACGCAGAATCCCATCCCGCGCGAGGCTTCCGCATGGTGGCCGGGCGGCCGGACCAGCGCGAAGGTCGCGCGATCGCCCGCGACCGCGCGCTCCATCGCGACGAGCGCGCCCCCCGTCGCACGCCGAGCGACCGAGAGCGACGACGCGTCGACGACCGTATCGCCCGTCGAAAGATACCCCGCGCGGTTCCCGACCGTCGCGACGTCGCGCTTCACGCGCTCGAGATAGGCGTGCGGATGCACGAGCTCGAGCTCGGCATCCGTGGCGTCGCGTGCGGCCGTCCGCTCCTGGAAGAGGCCGAGCTCGGCGAGCCGAGCCGCGACGATCGCGACGCGATCGGGCGACTCGACGTGCGAGACGTTGCGCAGATGTTCCGTGTACGCTTCGTCGTAGACGACGATCATCGGCGCGAGCGCCTCCCTAGTGGGCCACGGCCGACGCGTGCGGCTTCGGCGTCGCGCCGCTCTTCGCGGGCGACTTCGCCGTGCCGGAGGACCCGAGCGTCTTGAGTTCGGTGTCGATCGACTTCGCGAGCGGCGTGCCGCTCTTCACGAGCGACCGCAGGTTCGTGAACGCGACCTTCGCACGGGGCTTGTCGTTATTGCCGAGCGCGCACTTGCCGTAGACGTAGTACAACTGCGGATTCGCCTTCATGAACGGGTTCGCGTTTTTATCGATCGCGTCGAAGATCTGCGTGCACTCCTTGAAGTTCTTGAGTTCGAGATCGGAGGTTCCGACGCCGGCGAGCGCCTGCGGCGTGTGCGAGATCTCGAACGCGCGCCGGAACGAATCGTGCGCGGCCGAGAAGTTTCCGGCCTGAGCGTTGACCTGGCCGTACGTGGTCCAGGCGGCCGGATCGTTCGGTACCACCTCGGTCAGGCGCTTGAAGTAGCCGACCGCATCGGCCGACTTCTTATTCTGCAGCGCGAGCTCGGCGAGGCGCGTCAGGGCCTCGGGGCTGTCGCGATTGGGGCCGAGCGCCGTCTTCCATTCGGCTTCGCCCGCGGCCTGATTCTTCGCGATCGCGACGTCGTAATCGCCGTAGGCGATATGGATCGCGGGTACCTTCGGGAACGTCTGCTCGCCGCGTTTGAGGACCGCGAGGCCGTCGTCGAACTGCTTCGCGTCGCGGTAGACTTGGTATTCTTCGACGAGCACGGCGACCTTGGCATCGTCGGTCGGGACGACCGCGTACAGCTGCTCGTACGTCGCGATCGAATCTTTGACGTTGTGATCGGCCGCGAGCACGCGGGCCTTGCCGAGCAGGGCGTCGGGATTCTTCGGATCGACGGCGAGCGCGCGATCGAACTCCTGCACGGCGAGCGCGAGCGCCTTTTGCGAAATGTACGAGCGCGCTTCCAAGATCAGCGGCATCGGATCTTTCGGCGCGAGTTTCGCGGCCGCTTCGAATTGCGTGCGCGCGTCGTCGTACTTGCCTTCCTGCGCGAGCACGAGCCCGTAATTCTCGAAGACGCGCGGATCCGTCGCGTTGAACGTCGTCGCGCGCTTGGCGACGCGCTCGGCATCGGCCGTGCGGTTCTCGCGATTGTAGAGATCGGTCAACGTCAGGAGCACCTGCGAATTGGTCGGTTCGCGGTTCGCGGCCTGTTCGAAATCGACGGTCGCCTCGGGCAGCCGGCCGACCGCCTCGTTCGCCGCGCCGTCGAGGAAATACGTCTGCGCCGATTTCGAGCCGATCGCGAGCAGCCGCTGCGTCAGCGCGAGGGCCTGCTGAGGACGGTTCTGCGCGAGGTAATACCCGGCGAGCTGCGTCAGGGAATCCTGATCGTTCGGGTTGGCCTTCACCTTGGCTTCGAGCCGCGGGATCGCGACTTCGGGCGGCTCGGGCGTCGCGGTCGGCAGGGGAGCCGGGGAACCGCTCGCGGTCGGCGAGGGCGACGGCTCGGCCGGCTTCCCTTTCGCGGCCGCGGGGGTCCGGTCGAACGCGACCAGGGCGATCGCGAGCGCGGCGGTGCCGGCGGCGAGGCGTGAAACTAGCTTCAATCGATCACTTTCGGCGGGCTGGGGACGTTTCGCGTCCGCGCCGCGGTGCGACCGAACCGGAGCGGCTTACGTGCGCTGCCGATTCGGCCCTGCTGGGACGACCGAGACTCGAACTCGGATGCTCTCGCGAGCGGCAAATTTTCGCACCACTATGGCTTTCGCCACCGCCTCGCGGCGTTTGCTGGTCCGGACTGTGCCTTGACCGTATGCCTTGCGACACGTAGGCCGCGCCCGTCCAGTCTCTACACCTTCCGCCGCTTTCGCGAACGGCTTGGCTCGGCGTCGTCATGCGGCACCGGCCGCGAAGAGTTCGCCGACTTTGAGCGCATCCCGGCCGCCGTTTCCCTGCGGCCGGCTCCAAACGAAGTCTGCTGTGTCTACCGATTCCACCATCATCCCGGGGGCTGCTCTGCCCGTTCGACGCGCGCGGTCTCGGCGCTTGCCGCGATCAGGGCGTGGCGAGCAGATGCCCGAGGAGCAGATCGTTTCGCTCGAGCAGCGCCTCGGTCACGCCGAGGCGAGCGAACGCGGCCGCGAGGATGAGGCCGCCGCCCGGCAAGACGTCGGCGCGCTGCGGCAGCATCCCCGGCAGCGTCCGCCGAGCCGCGAGCGGGAGGCCGAGGAGCCGGTCGACCGTCGCCTCGACGGCGGCCAGGGAGAGCATCTTCCCGGCGACCGCATCGACGCTCGATCGCCACGCGATCGCGGCGAGCGTGAGCGGCGTCCCCGCGACGCACACGAGCGCGTCGACCGGCGCGAGTTCGGCGAGCGGCTTCAGGAGCGCGTCGATCTCGGCGCGCGCCTCGCCAGCGGCCG
>CAZZZK010000098.1:0-8575 GCA_964658555.1 Vulcanimicrobiota bacterium
CGCGGTCTCGCGAATGCCGACGACGAGCAGCGCGGAAAGCAGTAGCACGAACGCCGCGCCGACGACGTCGTACTGCGAGTGCAGCAGATCCCATTGCCAGAACGCGTACCACGGCCCGTGAACGACGAGGTTCGAGGTCTGCGCCCACGAGGGCAGCGTCACGCCGAAATTCTGCAGCGCGCCCTGCAGCGCCGACGAGAATTGCTGCGCGACGGGCGCGGCGCTGAGCCCGTATTCGAAGACGAGCGCGAAGCCGATGATCCACGCCGTCAGTTGTCCGAGCGTCGCATACGCGTACGTGTACGCGCTCCCGGCGATCGGGACCATCGCGCCGAGTTCGGCGTAGCAGAGCGCCGCGAAGAACGACGCGATCCCCGCGAAGACGAACGCGAGGATGATCGCCGGGCCCGCCATCTTGACGCCCGGGCCGATCGTCGTGAAGATGCCGCCGCCGATCATCGTGCCGAGGCCGACCGCGACGAGATCGCGCGCGCGCAGCACGCGCTTGAGACCGGAGCTCGGACGCGCCGCGTCGCGCATTCGGTCGATCGACGTCGTGACGATGAGCCGCCGTAGAAACGACGTTCGGCGTGGAACCATCGTCCGCGCTTCGCGATGCGGACCGCGCGCCCTACGTCGGATCGTCGAAGCGATCCGCGGCCGTTACGGGGCCGGCGGCACGCTCTTCGCGTTCCAGCGATGCTCGGGGGTCTGCGTCGCCCAATTAATCCAACGGGACCAAACGAATAGGGCGTCCGAGAGCCGGTTCACGTAGCGCATGACCTCCTGCGAGAGCGGTTCGTCGCTCCACAGGCCGACGAGCAGCCGCTCCGCGCGCCGCGCGACCGTCCGCGCGAGATGCAGGTACGCACCCGCGAGCGATCCGCCCGCGTGCACGAACGTCGAGAGCGGTTCGAGATCGCGTTCGGCGCGATCGATCGCCCGTTCGAGCGCCTCGGCGTCGGCCGCCGTCGTCAGCGGCATCCCGTCCCAGCGATCGGCGGGGAGCGTCGCGAGATCGCTGCCGAGATTGAAGAGCGCGTCCTGCGTCCACGCGAGCCATGCGTCGAGTTCGCGCGCGACGGGCCGCGCGTTCGGCATCTCGGGCTGCGGGCGATCGACGAGATCTCGCAGCGCCGTGCGGGCGAGGCCGATCACGCTCGAGAGTTCGTCGATCGTGCCGTACGATTCGATCCGGACCGCGTCCTTACGCACCCGCTGCCCGCCGACCAGACCCGTCGTTCCGTCGTCGCCCGTGCGGGTGTAGATGCGCGTCGCTTTTGCCATGGTGACGTCGCGTTGCGCGACAAGCGGCGACGTTCCTAGGAGGCTCCTGCGGCGGGAGGCGCGCCTGCGAGGTCTGCGAACCACCGCGGGTCATGTCGCAGAGTTCTCCCGAGAAAACGCCGCTCGTCAAAGAGATCCCGCCCAAAGCCGCGGATCTCTCCGCGTGGTATCAGGCGGTCTGCTACAAGGCGGAACTCGTCTCGCTCGCGCCCGTGCGCGGCTGCGTCGTCTTGCGGCCGTACGGCTACGCGCTCTGGGAACATCTGCAAGCGTATCTCGACGCGCGCTTCAAAGCGACGGGTCACGAGAACGCGTACTTCCCGCTGCTGATCCCCGAGAGTCTGCTGACCCGCGAGGCGGAGCACGTCGAGGGCTTCGCGCCCGAAGTCGCCTGGGTCACGCAGGGCGGCGGCGAGAAACTCGCCGAGCGGCTCGCGATCCGGCCGACCTCCGAGGTCGTCATCGGCGTGATGTACGCGGAGTGGATTCAGTCGTACCGCGATCTCCCCGTGCTGATCAATCAATGGGTCAACGTGATGCGCTGGGAGAAGCGGACGCGGCCGTTCCTGCGCACGTCGGAATTTCTCTGGCAGGAGGGCCACACCGCGCACGCGACCGAGGACGAGGCGGCGGCCGAAGTGCGGCAGATGCTCGAGATCTATCGCGAGACGAGCGAAGAGCTCGCGGCCGTCCCCGTCTACGTCGGCGAGAAGTCCGCCTCGGAACGGTTCGCGGGCGCGACGCACACGTATTCGATCGAAGCGCTGATGCCCGACGGTAAAGCGCTGCAGGCCGGAACCTCGCACGAGCTCGGTCAGAATTTCTCCAAAGCGTACGACATCACGTTCGCGGCCGAAGATCAGACGGTGCGCCACGCGTGGACGACGTCGTGGGGGATGTCGTGGCGGATGCTCGGCGCGCTGATCATGGTGCACGGCGACGATCGGGGCCTGCGGCTCCCGCCGAAGATGGCCCCCATCCAAGTCGTGATCGTGCCGATCGTGCGCGCCGACGGCGCCGTCGTGACGAACGCCGCGCGCGATCTCCACGCGATCCTCGTCGCCGCGGGCATCCGCACGAAGCTCGACGAGCGCGACCTGCGGCCCGGCAATAAATACGCGGATTGGGAGATGCGCGGCGTACCGTTGCGCATCGAACTCGGCGCGAAAGATCTCGAAGCGGGGGTCGCGACGCTCGTGCGCCGCGATCGTGCGAAGGGCGACGCCGATGCGAAGCTCGCGATCCCGCTCGCCGAGGTCGCCGAACGCATCCCGGCCGCGCTCGAAGCGATCCAGGCGGGTCTGCTCGCGCAGGCGCGCGCATTCCTCGCCGAGCACACCGTCGTCGCGACCGATCGGGCCGCGTTCGTGCGGCTGCTCGACGAGCGGGCCGGGATGATCGATATCGCCTGGTGCGACCGGCCCGCGTGCGAGGCGGCGGTGAAGGCCGAGACGAGCGCGACGACGCGCAATCTGCGGCCGCTCGAAGCGGGCGATGCGACGACGTGCGTCGCGTGCGGCGAGGCCGCGCGCGTTCGCGCCTACTTCGCGCAGAGCTATTGATCGTGCCGGCGTTCGTTCGCGCGTGGGCCGTCGCGGCCGGGATCGCGATCGCGACGTTCGGTGCGCCCGTGCGCGCGGCGGACGAGGCCGCGCCTCCCGAGCTCGCGACGGTCGATGCGAACGCGCGCGCCGAGGGCAATCGTCGCGCGCTCGCGGTGGCGATCGGCGAGCGGCTCTTCACGACCGTCTGGCCCGCGCAGCTGCTGAAAGTACGCGTCGAAGGGATCGGGACGCACGCCGTCGCGGGTCTCATCGTTTCAGGAGTGAAGTTTCACGCCCCGCTCGATGCGACGCGTTTCGCGGGCGAAGCCGTCGCGCTCGTCGATCGGACGTTCGCCGCATCGCCCGTCGAAGAGGTCGACGTGTGGGCGATCGTTCCGATCGCCGTCGGCGAGCACGCGGTCGTTTCGGGCGATAAGGCGGAACCGACGAGCCGCATCGTCTTCGGTGCGACGGTGCGGCGCGCCGGGCAAGACGATTTCGCCGAGCGCGTCGCGCGGGGCGCTCCGAACGTCTACTGGGACGCACGCTGGAAGGCAGGGTTGACGGGCCGCTGAGGGACAAGGGTGCCCAACCGCTTTGTTGGAGCCCAGCTGATTGTACCGGATGACGACCCTCGCGAACGGCGTTCGCGTGCTCACGGAATCGATGCCGCACGTTCGATCGGCGTCGATCGGGATCTGGGCCGACGTCGGCAGCGCGGCGGAACGCGGCGAACAGCGCGGCATCTCGCACCTCGTCGAGCACATGCTCTTCAAAGGCACGTCGCGGCGGACGGCGCGCGAGATCGCGCAGACGATGGACGCCGTCGGCGGCAATCTCAACGCGTTCACCGATAAAGAGGCGACGTGCTACTACGCGAAGGTCGTCGACACGCACGTCCCGCTCGCGGTCGACGTACTCGCGGATATGTTCCTGCACTCGACCTTCGCGCCCGAGGAACTGCTCAAAGAGCAGAAGGTCGTGCTCGAAGAGATTCGGATGTACGACGATTCTCCGGACGATATGATCCACGATCTCTTCACGCGCACGATGTGGCGCGGGTCCGATCTCGGGGAGCCGACGATCGGCTACGCGCAGACGATCTCGGCGCTCACGAGCGACGATCTTCGCGAGCACATGGCCCTGCGCTACACGCCCGATCGCGTCGTCGTCTCCGTCGCGGGCAACGTCGAACACGATTCGCTCGTCGCGCTCGTCGAGGCGGCGTTCGCCGGCTTCGCGGGCTCGGCCGCGGAGCCGACGCCCGACCGCCCGACGCTGACGCCGGCGACGCTCGTAAAGCAGAAGGATACGGAGCAGGCCTACGTCGTGCTCGGCACGCGCGGCCTCTCGACGCGCGACGACCGTCGCTACGCGCTCTCCGTGCTCGATACGGTCCTCGGCGGTGGGATGTCGAGCCGCCTCTTCCAAGAGGTGCGCGAGAAGCGCGGCCTCGCGTACAGCGTCTATTCGTTCCAACAGGGGTACCGCGACGCGGGGCTGTTCGGCATCTCGGCCGGCACGTCGCCCGAGAGCGCCCAGGAGTGCGTCGACGTGATCGTCGAGGAGCTCGCGAAGATGGCGCGGAGCGGGCCGACCGAAGACGAACTGACGCTCGCGCGCGATCACCTCAAGGGCAGCCTGACGCTCTCGCTCGAGAGCAGTTCGAGCCGCATGATCCGCATGGGCCGCAGCGAGTTCAACCTCGGGCGCCAGGTCTCGATCGAGGAGATCGAACGCGCGATCGACGCGGTCACCTTCGACGACGTCCACGCGCTCGCGCGCGAATTCTTCGATCCGGTATCGCTCGGACTCTGCGTGCTCGGCCCCGTCGCCGAGACCGCGATTCGTTGGCAGACGAACGTCGCGTGACGCCGACCTCGGGCCCGCTCTCGTGCGGGTCGCTCGTGGCGGGCGTGGTGCCGCACGTCCGCTTCTGGAACGCGTCGCTCGTCACGGCGGTCGTCCTCAACGTCGCCGTGACGGCGCTGCAGATCGGAGCGTACGCCGCGCGCATCGCGGGCGTGCGCACGGGGCGGATCGGGACGTCGATCTCGCTCTTCAACGTCTCGATGCTCGCGAGCCGGCTCGCGACGCTTGTCGTGACGCCGCAGCTCGGAAGCCTCGCCGACGGCGCCGCCCACGTCGCGACGTGTACGGGACGGATCCCGCCCGCGTTCGGCTGGCAGCTGCGGGCGATCGTCGCCGCGGGCGCGATCGGTTCGTTCATCGGGCTGCTGCTGCTGCCGATGTTCATCATGCTCTTCATGCGCGGCGTGTATTCGTTCGAGCGGCAGCACTCGATGCTGCGCGCCGTGCTGCGGCTGCTCGATCCCCGCGTCGTCGTAAGCGTGCTCCGCGCGATCCGCGTGCCGCCGCTGCGCGAACTCGCGTCGTTCTCGCCGCGCGTGCTGCCGGCCAAGCTGCTCGTCGGGAACGTCGTCGTGACGGGCGTCTACGCGATCGGCGTGACGGCCGCGTTCTACGCGAGCGTGATCGATCTCGACGCGCGCACGACGGCGACCGGGCTTTCCGGGCTCGTGAACGGGATCGGCACGATCATGTTCTCGTTCTTCGTCGATCCGACGACCGCGTACATCACCGACCAGGCCGCGAAGGAGGAGCGTCCGATCGCGGACGTGCGCACGATGATCTTCTGGCTCGCGGCGACCTCGATCATCGGCTGGATCCTCTCGCAGTTGATTCTCTTGCCCGGCGCGTACTTCATCGCATGGGGCGCGCATCTGTTCCGCCATCCGCACTAGCGTTCTAGGAGGGTTCGGAGTGTCGCATCTTCGCTTCGCACTCGCGCTCGCGCTCGCGCTGCTCACGACGGGCTGCGCGGGCGATATCAAATCGTTCATCGTGCGCACGCGCAACCAGCAAGGCGACGCGTCGTTCGCGCACAAGAATCCGCTCGAGGCCGCGCAATCTTACAAGCTCGCGTTGCGGGTCGATCCCGCAAACCAGCACGCGCGCGCGGGGCTCGCGGCCGTCCAGCTGCAGCTCGCGGTCGAGTCGTTCGTCGATTCGCGCTTCGACGACGCGCTCGCCGCGCTCAACGTCGCGGCGCAGTACGATCCGCAGAGCGTGCGCCTGGCGGAACTGCGAGCGGAGATCGAACAGGCGCGTATCCAGCGCTCGATCGTTCTCGCGAACTATCCGACCTATCGCGAGACGGGCCTGGCGCTTCGGCGTTCGTACGCGCAGCTGCACGTGCAGAGCAACGCGGTCGTGAGCTCGCTGCAGCGCTTCAATTACACGTTCGACGCGAACGAGCTGACGCGAGCGATCCAGCAATCGCATCTCCTCGCGACCGACGTCGCGCGGCTCTCGAGCCGCCTCGCCGCGTACCGTCAGGTCGTCGAATCGGGCGCCCCGGAGAAGGGCACGCCCGAGACGCTCGCGCCGGCGGCGTCGTTGCTGCCGCTGCCGTAAGCGCGTTAGCCCGTCGGCTGCTCGGGGCACCGTGCTTCGCGCTCCGCGGCGTCCCACCACGCGACGACGCGCAAGGCGCGCAGCGTAGTCCAGCGGCTCGGCTCTCCGACGACTTCGCCGGTCGTGACGGAGAGCGTCTCGTCGTACGCGCGATCGAGAAGCCAGCGGCCGTCGTCGCTGCGGCGGTTCCCGACGAGCGCGACGGCCGCGCCGAGCCGCGCGTCGGGTCGGCCGCCGCAGCTGCGGAAATAGTCGAGCGCTCGCAGCACGTCGTAGTGATAGCGCGTCGGAAATGCGAATTCGAGATAGTCCGGCTTCACGATCTCTCGCGTGCCGCGTCTGCGGACGAGCTCGCGCTCGAGCAGATAGTCCTCGCCGCGGCGCCGCGCGGCTGCGATCTCCGGCGACGTGCCGGCGGCTCGTTCGTACTCGAGCAAACCTTCGAGCACGCAGAGCGTCGTATCGAACGAAGAACGGCGGCTCTTCGGGGCTTCGCAGTTCCATCCGCCGTCGTCGAGCTGCTCCGCGAGCAGGCGCCGCGCGAGTCCGTTCGAGGGACGCCCGAAGTATGCGCCGAGCGCGAGGACGCCTCCGTTGATGCACGGCTCCTCTTCGCCGTCGACGAACGGCCGCGCGACGTCCCGCGAGCGCAGATCCCACAGGCCGACCGTCGCGTCCCAGCCGAGATTGTTTTCGAGTCGCGCGAATGCCGATGCGACGGCCGTTTGCGCGACGTCGATCCCGGTCGCACGCAAGAGCTGCAAGGTGAAGAGCGTCGTCGCCCACGTGGGCGTGCCGGCGCGACGCCACGCGCCGTCGGATTCTTGACGGTCGAGAATCGCCGCGCCGATACCGCTCAGCGAAACGCGTGCGCGCTCGAACGCAACCGTCGCTCGCGGATCGTTCGTGAGATCGCGCATCGCCTGCCATCGAACGGCGGGGTCGCCGCTCAGAAGCCACGCGATCGTCTCGACGTCGAACCGTCCGGTACGCATCGTCCCTCCTCGTCCGGCTACCGCGGGGTTCTGCGAACGGCGTGCCTACTCCACGCGAGCGACGTCCGCTTCGGGCGTGCGATCACGCCGAATCGACGCCGCGTTTCGCGAACGTCGCCGGCTACGCGGATTCGGCGAGCTGACGCTTTAATTGGAAGGCGTTTCTCGCGAGAATCATCTTGCCTTCGCGCATGAGAAACTCGGTCTCTTCGTCGATCCGAGGGCAGTACGTCTTCAGGACTTTGCCGGCTTTCAGGGCCAACTGCTCCACGCGCTTGAACCGGACGTAATCCGGCGTCGGCTCGTCGACGATCGCCCAGACGCTTCGCGGGGTCTCGATGTAGCCGCGATCGGGGTCCGCGTCCTCGATCTCGAGTCCGGCATCGGATATCGCTTCGAACAGTTGGTCGTACGCGGACCGTTCCTGCACTATCGATCGACGCCGCGGTGCTGCGGTTGCTGCGCGAGCGTATGGCTCGGATCTTGCGCTGGCTCGCGAGCGGGCGAGCCGCCGCGGATACGAGCCATGAGCGAACCGAACTGGTCGAACGACATAGACGGATGCCAATTCTCGACCGCATCGACCGCTTTCTTCGCGCCGTCGGCCACCGAATGGCCCGCGGATTCGAGCGCGCTCCCGGCTTCGTGAACCGCTTGCCCGACGCGATTCACCGCTTCGTGCGCGGCATGCTCCGTTTCGGCAGCGAGATGCTGCGCGCCGTGAGCGATATTCTTGCCTTCCACCGCGATGGCGGCGGCGGCCGGGACGGCCGCGTGTTCGATCGTTTTCTTGAGCGGACCGGGAAGATGCTCGTATCCCTCTTTGAGCGTCTTTCCGACTTCCATCACTTTCTTCAATTTTTCGTACCCGTGCTCGGCGAGCTCGGCGCCTTCCTTGACGATGCCCTTCTCTTGGAGTGCGTGCGTCAGCTGCATCTCCGTCTTCGCGATGACGTCCTTGCCCTCGCGCATGAGATCTTCGACCCCGCTCTCGATGTTCGGAGCGAACGTTTTCATCTCTTTACCGAGCTTCTCGGCGACGTTCTCGATGCGTTTCGCCTCCTTGTAATCCGGAGCCGCGCCTTCGACCGCGTGCCAGACGGACTTCGCGGTCGTGATGAAATGATGTGCCGGGTCGCTATCTTCGATCGTGTGGCCCGCGGTCTTGAGCGCGGATTCGAGACGCTCGAATGCCGTCTCCGCGCCCTTCCCGACGGTCGAGAGGCCTTTGCCCACGGCGGCTCCGGCCTCGGCCGCACCGCTTTCGAGGGCGCGGCCGCCGGCTACCGCAAGTTTTTCCGCTCCCGCCTC
>CAZZZK010000099.1:0-8553 GCA_964658555.1 Vulcanimicrobiota bacterium
CGGCACCTCGCTCGACGGCATCGACGCCGCGCTGATCGAGACCGATGGCGAGGGTATCGTCCGTCCAATCGCCTTCCGATCCGACCCTTATTCGGATGCGGCGCGGCGCCAGTTGCAGGAGACGACCCGGCTCGCGCTCGGCTACGCGGTCGACCGGTTCGCGCTCGTCGCGATCTCGGGCGTCGTGCCGGCGCTGCCCTGGGTGCAGTCGGTCGCGACCGCGGTCGGCTTCGCAACGCTCGTCACGCTCGTCTTTGGAACGTATCCCGCCTACCGCGCCGCACGGCTCGACCCGATCGAGGCGCTCCGCTATGAGTGACGCGGCGCCGGGCGGGGCCGTCATCGCGCTCGCCGGCGTGACGAAGACGTACAGCACGGGCGCGCTCGAGGTGCAGGCGCTGCGCGGCGTGAGCTTCACGATCGCGCGAGGCGAGTACGTCGCGATCATGGGGCCCTCGGGCTCCGGAAAATCGACGCTGATGAACCTGATCGGCTGCCTCGACCGCCCGACGACGGGCAGCTACCTGCTCGACGGCAGCGACGTCGGAGCGCTCGACGACAACGCGCTCGCCGCGATCCGGCTGCGCAAACTCGGCTTTGTCTTTCAAGGCTTCAACCTGCTCTCGCGCACCGACGCGCTGCGCAACGTGGCGCTCCCGCTCTTCTACGCGGGCGTCCCGGCGAAGGCGCGCGACCTCGCGGCGGCCCGCGTGCTCGCCGACGTCGGGCTCGGCGAGCGGACCCGTCACAAACCCAACGAGCTCTCGGGCGGTCAGCAGCAGCGGGTCGCGATCGCGCGCGCGCTCGTCAACAATCCAGCCGTGCTGCTCGCGGACGAGCCGACCGGAAACCTCGATTCGCAGACGAGCGAGGAGATCATGGCGCTCTTCGGCGAGCTCAACGCCGGCGGCCGCACGATCATCATGGTCACCCACGATCCCGAAACCGCCCGCCACGCACGACGGATCATTCGCGTACGCGACGGCCGGATCGTCTCCGGCGGCGGCGCCGGGAGCGCCGAGCCGTCTGCGGAGAACAGCAGTCGAAGATGAAGATTCGGGGAAAGTGTGAGGCGGACGCCACTTTCCCACGGTCGCCTCGGTAGGAGCCCGCGCAGAGTAACCCCCGCTTGGAATTGGATCGAGACATGAATAACCGAATTCTTCCGACGGCGATCGTCGGGCTGGCCGGCGCCGTCGTCGGAAGCTTTTCGATGATGGTCTACGCGAGCAGCCACTTCACGACGGTCGCCGGTCCCGGCAACACGCCGCCCGTCGTCAGTGCCGCGGCGCTGTCGAATAACGGCACGTCCGACCAGGCACGGATCGTCAGCGCCGTGCAGCGCGTCGCGCCCTCGGTCGTCGCGCTCAACATAAGCGTCAACGGCCAGCAGGTCATCCCGGCCGACCCGTTCCAGCAGTTCTTCGGCGGCGGTCAGGGCCAGCAGCACATCCAACGGTACAAGGGGCGCGCGTCGGGCTCGGGCTGGGTCTACTCGCGCGGCGGAAGCGGCGGGATCATCGTCACGAACGCCCACGTCGTCCAGCCGCCGAACGGCGCGAACGTCAGCGGCATCGAGGTCGTCTTCAAGAACGGCGAACACGCCGTCGGGAAGGTCTTCGCCGTCAACATCGGCGCCGATCTCGCGATGGTCCGCGTCGACGGCGTGAAGGACATGCCGCCGCCCGTCGAGATCGCCGATTCCTCGAAGCTCCAGGCCGGGCAGTGGGCGATCGCGATCGGCGAACCGTTCGAGCTCAAGGAATCCGTCTCGGTCGGCGTCGTCTCCGGCTTCAACCGCGACGAGACGATCGGCGAGGAAGGCGGCAGCGGCTCGATCGACTTCAAGGGCCTGCTCCAAACCTCGGCTCCCATCAATCCCGGCAACTCCGGCGGCCCGCTGATCGACACGGACGGCCGGTTGATCGGCGTCAATCAGTCGACGGCGAATCCGCAGGCGGCGCAAGGTATCGGCTTCGCGATCCCGGCCAATACGGTTAAGGAGCAGCTCGCACTTCTCGAAAAGGCGCCGGGCGTCCATCAGGGCACGAACTCCGGCTTCATCGGCGCGAGCCTCGCGACGGTCACCCCGGATCTCAGCGTGCAGCTCAATTACAAGGGCAAGGGCGTCGCGATCGCGAGCGTCATCGCGAACGGTCCGGCCGATCAAGCCGGGCTCGAGCCGGGCGACGTGATCCTCAAGGTCGACGGCAAGGACGTCGCGACGAGCCAAGAGGTCGTCAAGGCGATTCAGGCGACGAAGCCCGGCTCCGACGTCTCGCTCGAGATCTGGAGCAGCGGCGTCAAGAAACTCGTGACCGTCAAGGTCCGCGAGCGGCCCGCCAACGTCGGCGCGCTGTTCCCGCAACAGCAGCAGCAACAGGCGCAGCAGCAGTTCCCCGGGATGGGCCAACAACAGCCCTAACCGCTCGTAACCGGAGCGCTTCCGGCAGGAGCGCCGCCCGGCCGGAGCCGATCCGCGGGGCCCTCGAAGAGCGCAACTTTTCGAGGGCCCCGCCGTATCTCACGATGTGGAAACGCGCCGCGATTTTAAGACGGCGCATCCTTGAACATCGGTAAGTGGCAAGGCGAAGCCCGGGCGACCGGGATCGCGAGCGTAGCGCTCGCGTGCAGTTGGTCCGCGACGTTCGGAAAGAGAGTTTATTGCATGGCAAAAGTGGTCGGAATCGACCTCGGCACGACCAATTCGTGCGTCGCCGTGATGGAAGGCCAGACGCCGACCGTCATCGCGAATTCCGAAGGCAGCCGCACGACCCCCTCGGTCGTCGCCTTCACGAAAACGGGCGAACGGCTCGTCGGTCAGCTCGCGAAGCGGCAGGCCGTCACGAACCCGGACCGCACGATCAAATCGATCAAGCGGCACATGGGGACGGATCACACCGTCAAGATCGACGGCAAGGATTACACGCCGCAAGAGATCTCGGCGATGATCCTTCAGAAGCTCGTGAACGACGCGTCGACCTATCTCGGCGATCGCGTCACGAAGGCCGTCATCACGGTTCCGGCCTACTTCAACGACGCCCAGCGTCAGGCGACGAAGGACGCGGGCCGCATCGCGGGCCTCGAAGTCCTGCGCATCATCAACGAGCCGACGGCGGCCGCGCTCGCGTACGGGCTCGATAAGAAGGGCTCGGAGACGATCCTCGTCTGGGATCTCGGCGGCGGCACGTTCGACGTCTCGATCCTCGAAGTCGGCGACGGCGTCTTCGAAGTGAAGTCGACCAACGGCGATACGCACCTCGGCGGCGACGATTACGACGACGCGATCGTGAAATGGCTCGTCGGCGAGTTCCGCAAGGATCAGGGCATCGATCTCTCCGGCGACAAGCAGGCGCTCCAGCGGCTGACCGAAGCGGCGGAAAAAGCGAAGATCGAGCTCTCGACGCTCACCTCGGCGAACATCAACCTGCCGTTCATCACGGCGGATCAAAGCGGGCCGAAGCACCTCGACATCACGCTCACGCGTGCCGATTTCGAGCGGCTCACGAGCGAGCTGACCGACCGGATGATCAAGCCCTTCAAGTCGGCGCTCGCCGATGCGAAGATCGACGTCAATCAGATCGACGAGATCGTGATGGTCGGCGGTTCGACGCGCATGCCGCTCTGCCAGGAACTCGTCAAGAAGTTAACCGGTAAGGAACAGCTCAATCAGTCCGTCAATCCCGACGAAGTCGTCGCGATCGGCGCGGCGATTCAGGGCGGCGTCCTCGCGGGCGAAGTCCGCGACGTCGTGCTGCTCGACGTCACCCCACTCTCGCTCGGCCTCGAGACGCTCGGCGGCGTGTTCACGAAGCTGATCGACCGCAACACCACGATCCCGACGAAGAAATCGCAGGTCTTCACGACGGCCGAGGACGGCCAGACGTCGGTCGATATCGCGATCTTCCAGGGCGAGCGCGAGATGGCGCGCGACAACAAGTCGCTCGGCCAGTTCCGCCTCGAGGGCATCCCCGCCGCGCCGCGCGGCGTGCCGCAGATCGAAGTCGCGTTCAACATCGATGCCAACGGCATCGTGAACGTCTCGGCGAAAGATCTCGGCACGGGCAAAGAGCAGACGATCACGATCACCGCGTCGACCAATCTCAATAAGGATGAAGTCGATCGCATGGTCCGCGACGCCGAATCGTCGGCGGCCGACGATCGTAAGCGCAAGGAAGACGCCGAAGTGCGCAATCATGCGTCGAGCCTCATCTACTCGACGGAGAAATCGCTCAAGGAGATCGGCGACAAGCTCGACGAGAGCGCGAAGTCCGAAGTCGAATCCGGCCTCGCCGAACTGCGCTCCAAGAGCGACAACGGCACGACGGAAGAGATCAAGGCGGCGACCGACAAGCTCCAGCAGGCGTCGTTCAAGCTCGCGGAAGCGCTCTATCAGAAGACCGGCGCCGCCGGTGCGACGGCGGGCGACGGCGCGGGTGCGGCGAGCGAGAGCAACGGTGCGGCCCACGGAGAGGCCGCCGCGCCGGCCGAGGACGTGATCGACGCCGAGTTCACCGAAGCGAAATAGCTTCGCCTGATTGTGCCGCCGGACGCTCGCGCGATGCGGGCGGCCGGCGGCCGCTCTTTCGAGGAATGTGATGGATACCGAAGCACAGGCCGCGATCAACGACGCGGCCCCGAACGATCTCGAGACCGAGATCGCGTCGCTGCGCAAGCAGAACGACGAACGTTACCAAGAATTACAGTACGCGCGCGCCGAGATCGAAAACGTCCGCAAGCGCCTCGAGCGCACGGCATCCGATCGGATCGCGAGCGGCCGGAAACAGACGCTCTCCAAATTCCTACCGGTACTCGATAACCTGCAGCGCGCGCTCGCGTTCGACGACTCGTCGGCGTTGCGAGGCGGGCTGCAGGCCACGCTGCGCAGCTTCGAGGGCGTTCTCGCGGGCGAAGGCGTCGTCGCCGTCGAGACCGTCGGAAAGCATTTCGATCCCCGCACGGCCGAAGCGATCTCGACGCGCGAGACCTCCGATTACGCCGACGACATCGTCGTCGAAGAGGCGCAGCGCGGCTATTCGCTCGGCGAAGATCTGTTGCGCCCCGCCTTGGTCGTCGTCGCGAAACACGTCGATCGTGATCCGGCGGTTTGATCCGCGTTGAACTACAAGGATTACTACGAGGTCCTCGGCGTTCCGAAAAACGCCGCCGAGAAAGACATCAAGTCGGCGTATCGGAAGCTCGCGCGCAAATGGCACCCGGACGCGAATCCCGATAAGCCGAAGGAAGCGGAAGAGAAGTTCAAGAGCATCTCCGAGGCCTACGAGGTTCTCGGAGATGCCGAGAAGCGTAAGAAGTACGACGTCCTCGGCAGCGATTGGGAGAGCGCCGCGAAGCAGGCGGAGGCGCAGCGCCGCTACCGCTCGTCGCAGCAGGCGAGCAGTCCGTTCGACGGGATGGATTTCGGTCAGCCGGGCGGCGGCGCCGGAGCCGGCGGCGCGAACAGCGGCTTCTCCGACTTCTTCGATGCCTTCTTCTCGGGCGTCGGTCGCCGTGGCGCGCCCGGCGGCGGCCCGCAGTATCAGCAAGCGCAGCAGCAGCGCGGGGGCGACCTCGAGACGACGATCGACCTGACGTTACGCGACGTCTACGTCGGCGGTTCCAAGACGATGAATCTGCAGATCGAAGATCGCTGCAATCTCTGCAACGGCAACGGCGTGCTCAACAATCAGATCTGCCCGCAATGCCACGGCACGGGTCAGCTGCTCTCCGCACGCCGCTTCGACGTGACGATCCCGCGCGGCATCAAGAACGGCCAACGGATCCGGCTCGCCGGGCAGGGCAGCCGCGGAACGAACGGCGGCCCGAACGGCGACCTCTTCTTGATCGCGACCGTGCTGCCCGATACGACGTTCGAGCGCAAGGGCGACGATCTCTACGTCGACCTCACGGTGCCGATCTATCAGCTCGTCCTCGGCGGGACCGTCCGCGTTCCGACGATGACGGGCGACGTCACGATGACGATCCCCGCCGGCACGCAGAATGCGAAGCTGCTGCGCCTTACGGGCAAGGGGATGCCGATCGCACGGAGCCTCGGCAACGGCAATCAGTACGTGCGGCTCATCGGCCTCCTGCCGACCGAACTCACGCCTCGCGAACGCGAACTCTTCACCGAGCTCGCGAAGATTGCGGAGAAGGCGACCGCTTAATCGGTCGCGGACCCCGCGTCACCGATAGGTTCGGGCGGACGCCGTCAGCGGAACTCGCCGTCGGGGATATTCGTATCGACCGCACGCGAGCTGACGATCCAGCGTTCGACGAGCTCCGTTCCCGCGTAGCGCCGTCGTTCGACGATCAAGCCCGAAGCCGGATCGAGATCGAGGACGTCGAGCGTGATCGTCCGGCGATCGAGCGGCGAGTCGTCGGGACACGAGATGCCCGCGTACGGTAGCGCGATTTCGTCGGTCGCATTTCCGGAGACGTTCGGGCCGGGACGCGATTCCACGAGTTCGCGATGCGCCTCGAAACACGCGACGATATCGCCGATGTTCGGCGTGAGGATTCCGTTCCCGCGAATCGACGTCAGCTCGTCGCTCACGGCGCTGCCGCGCTTCTTGAAGAACGAGAGGCCGCGCCGGTAGGCGTAGATCGCGTCGCTCCCGGTCCAGATCAGCGTCACGCCCGCCCGCGTCCCGCTGATGATATCGAGCCGCGCCCGATCGGGTTTGCGAAACTCGTAGCGCAACGTGTGATCGCTCACGCGATCTCCGATCTGCTCGTGCGAGAAGATGTTCGCGGTGTAATCGCGGAGCGCGGCCCACGCTCTCCCGAGTCGATCGAGCGCGCCCGACGTATCGGCCGATGCGGGGACGGCCGGCATCGCGAGCGCGAGAACCGTTCCGGACGCAACGAGTCGCAGCCACGTCGCCCTCACGGTTCCGCTCCCGTCATCCGCATCGGTCGCGATACGTCCCGCAGCGCGGCCACGAAAAAATCAATGTCCGCTCGTTCTACCACTCGTCGCCCCGAGATAATCGCTTCACGAATTCATCGGCCGACGCCGCCGGCGGATACGATAACCGACGGGACGCCATGATCGGTCGCATCGCTCCGGCTCCTGCGTCCGGTAATGCGTACGTGCGGAACGCATCGCGGTCGTCGATCGCGACTCTCGTTGCGAGCGAATGGGAAGCACGATCGAAGGCGTGACGCGGTCGGCGTCGCGCCTCCATCGTACGGTCGTATGACGAGCCGGGCCTCCGCCGGAGCTCGCTAGCGGCCGATCATCTGCATTCCTTCGGCGGTGTATCGTTCGCCCGCGGCCATCGAGGCGAGCCCGTCGAGATCGCGCATGTCGTCCGCCGTCAGGCGGACGTCGAGCGCGCCGACGTTGTCCTCGAGATAGCGCACGCGCTTCGTCCCCGGGATCGGGGCGATGTCGTCGCCTTGGGCGAGCACCCACGCGAGCGCGACGCGAGCCGGCGTCGTCGCACGACGGTCGGCGACGCGCTTCACGGCGGCGACGATCGTCTCGTTGCGATCCGCGTTCTCACGCGTGAAGCGCGGATTCGTACGGCGCCAATCGTTGTCTGCGAGATCGGCGACCTTGAGTTCGCCCGTCAGGAACCCGCGGCCGAGCGGGCTGTACGGGACGAAGCCGATTCCGAGGTCGCGAAGCGTCGGCAGGATCCGGTCTTCCACGCCACGCTCCCAGAGCGAATACTCGCTCTGCAACGCGCTGATCGGGTGGACGGCGTTCGCGCGGCGGAGCGTCTCCGGCCCGACCTCCGAGAGCCCGAGGTAGCGGATCTTGCCCTCGGCGACGAGCTCTTTCATCGCGCCGACCGTCTCTTCGATCGGCACGGCGGGGTCGGGCCGATGCTGGTAATAGAGATCGATCGTCTCGATCCCGAGCCGCCGCAGCGACGCCTCGGCCACGCGCTTGACGTTGGCGGGCGTTCCGTCGACGCCGCGGCCGCCGTCGGCTCCGATCTTGAAGCCGAACTTCGTCGCGATGACGAGCCCCTCGCGGCGGCCAGCGATCGCGCGGCCGACGAGTTCTTCGTTCGTGTACGGGCCGTAGATCTCGGCCGTATCGAGGAACGTGACCCCGAGCTCGAGCGCGCGATGGATCGTCGCGATGCCGTCTTTGGGGTCGGCGTCGCCGTACGCCCAGGTCATGCCCATGCAGCCGAGACCGAGTGCCGAGACGGTGAGGCCTTGCGTTCCGAGTGTACGTTGTTGCATGCCCGAACGTTACCCGCGCCGCGTGTCGCGACCGACTCCCCGGCTTCGCCGCGGGAAGACGGCGGCTGCGGGCTCGGGCGCGCCGGTCGTGCGACGGGGCGCGACGCGGACGCGGACCGCGTGCCGGTTCGCGCGAACGGTCCGGGCGATGCCCGACTCATCCGCCGCGGGCCGATTGCTCGTCGTCGGCGATCCGTTCTTCCTCGATCGCCACCGGCCGCTGATCGACGCGCTCCGCCCGTGGTTCGCGGCCGTCGACGAGCTGCCGGTCGTCGATCCGGGCGCGTTCGCGCGCGTCGCGTTCGGGCTCGGCGCCCTCGCGCGCGGCGAGGTGCGGCCGCCGCTCCG
>CAZZZK010000100.1:0-2336 GCA_964658555.1 Vulcanimicrobiota bacterium
GCTGACCGCCGCCGCGATGGAGTGGAATCCCGAGCGCGCCCGCATCGCCGAGGAGGCGAAGAAGACCGCGCCCTGGTCGCGCTGGGGGCCGTACCTCAGCGACCGGCAGTGGGGGACCGTTCGCGAGGATTACAGCGCCGACGGCGACGCGTGGAACTACTTTCCGTTCGATCACGCGCGCTCGCGCGCGTATCGCTGGGGCGAGGACGGCATCTTCGGGATCTGCGATCTGCGGCAGCAGCTCTGCGCGGCGCCGGCGTTCTGGAACGGCAACGATCCGATCCTTAAGGAACGCTTCTTCGGGCTCTCCGGCCATCAGGGCAATCACGGCGAAGACGTCAAAGAATATTATTACCACCTCGACAACGTTCCGTCGCACGCGTATATGAAGGCGCTGTACAAATATCCGCAGGCCGCCTATCCGTACGAACGGTTGATCGCGGAGAACGCGAGGCGCACGCGCGTCGATCCGGAGTTCGAGCTTCTCGATACCGGCGTCTTCGAAGGCGATGCGTACTTCGACATCGTCGTCGAGTACGCGAAACGTTCGCCGACGGATATCCTGATGCGGATCACCGCGACGAACCGCGGCGATCGGGCCGCGCCGCTGCACGTCGTGCCGCAGGTCTGGTTCCGCAATCAGTGGTCGTGGAGCGAAGCCCAGCCGCACGGCGGCATCGCGGCCGTGCCGGGCCGCGCGAGTGCGTTCGATGCGACGCAGGCGGGCTTCGGAACGTATCGCATCTACGTCGACGGATCGCCGCGCGCGCTCTTCACGGAGAACGAGACGAATCTCGAAGCGCTGTACGGTGCCCCGAACCCGCAGCCGTTCGTCAAGGACGGGATCGATCGCGCGATCGTGCGCGGCGAGGCGAACGCGGCGAACGCGAGCGGCGGCTCGAAGCTCGGCCTGCAGTACGCGTTCGACGTCGCGCCGGGGGCGAGCGCCGTCGTGCGGCTCCGGCTCGCCGAGCGCGACGCGAACGACGAGGCGATGGCCGAGGGCATCGACGCCGGCTTCGACGAGACGTTTCGCGAGCGCGCGTGGGAGGCCGACCGGTTCTACGCCGCGCTCAACCCGCATCGCACGAGCGAGGAACGGCGCGAGATCCAGCGCGGCGCCTTCGCGGGGTTGCTGTGGTCGAAGCAGTTCTACTTCTACGTCATCCGCGACTGGCTCGCGGGCGATCCGCTCCAGCCGCCGCCGCCCGCGGAGCGCCGCGCCGGCCGCAACCGCACTTGGCAGCACCTGTACAACGATCGCGTCCTCTCGATGCCCGACACGTGGGAGTACCCGTGGTACGCGTCGTGGGATCTCGCGTTCCATACGATCGTGCTCGCGCTCGTCGATCCCGCCTTCGCGAAAGAGCAGCTGATCGCGCTGACGCGCGAACGCTACATGCATCCCAACGGCGACATCCCGGCGTACGAGTGGGCGCTCGGCGACGTGAATCCGCCCGTCCAGGCGTGGGCCGCGTACCGCATCTTTCAGATCGATCGCAAGATGAACGGTTCGGGCGATTACGTCTTCCTCGAACGCGTCTTTCAGAAGTTGCTGCTGAACTTCACGTGGTGGGTCAATCGCGAAGACCCGAGCGGCGAGAACGTCTTCGAGGGCGGCTTCATGGGCCTCGACAATATCGGGATCTTCGACCGCAGCCGGCCGCTCCCGACGGGCGGCCGCCTCATCCAGTCCGACTCGACGAGCTGGATGGCCGTCTACGCGCTCGATATGATGGCGATCGCCGTCGAACTCGCGCTGCGCAACTCCGCCTACGAAGATATCGCGACGAAGTTCTTCGAGCACTTCATCTTCATCTCGAACGCGATGAACGATCTCGGCGACGACGGGAAGGGCCTCTGGGACGACGACGACGGCTTCTACTACGATCAGCTCGTCGCACCGGACGGCACGCGCAGCCCGCTACGCGTCCGGTCGCTCGTCGGGCTCACGCCGCTCTTCGCCGTGCAGCCGCTGCGGCGCGACGTCCTCGACCGGCTGCCGAATTTCAAGCGCCGCATCGAGTGGTTCGTCGTGCATCGTCCGGAACTGTGTCGCCACATCGCGCGCATGGACGCCGGGGGCACGGACGAGCGGCGGCTGCTCGCGGTGATGGACGGCGAGCGCCTGCACCGCGTCCTGCGCTCGATGCTCGACGAAGCCGAGTTTCTGAGCCCGTACGGGGTCCGCTCGCTCTCGCGCTGCCATCGCGATCGCCCGCTCGTCATCGAGGTCGCGGGCGAGCAGTTCCGCATCGATTACGATCCCGCGGAATCCCGCAGCGACCAGTTCGGCGGGAACTATTTAGTCTATCTACCGAAGTACGTCGACCCCG
>CAZZZK010000100.1:2346-8524 GCA_964658555.1 Vulcanimicrobiota bacterium
GACCAGTTCGGCGGGAACTCGAATTGGCGCGGCCCCGTCTGGATGCCGATCAACTTCCTCATCGTCGAAGCGCTGCAGAACTTCCATTTCTTTTACGGCGATTCGTACCGGGTCGAATACCCCTCGGGCTCGGGGAACCTCAAAACGCTCTGGGACGTCTCGACCGACATCTCCGACCGTCTCGTCCGCTTGTTCGAACGGGACGGAGCGGGCAACCGTCCGTTCAACGGCGGCGAACGGCGCCTGCAGACCGATCCGCATTTTCGCGACCGCATTCTCTTCCACGAATATTTCAACGGCGACGATGGAGCGGGGCTCGGCGCGTCGCATCAAACCGGCTGGACGGCGCTCGTCGCCAAACTGATCCAGCAGATCGGCGAATATTCCGAACCCGGCGCGCGGCCGGGCTCGGACGCGCCGCTCCGCCCGCCGCCGGAAGAGGGCGATCGCATCGAAGACGACTTGGAGACGACATGATCGGCGTTCGCGGCCCCGTGATGGACGGCGGCTCGCCGTTCCCGCTCGGCGCGACGTGGGACGGGACGGGCGTCAATTTCGCGATCTTCTCCGATCACGCGGAACGGGTCGAGCTCTGCCTCTTCGACTCGCGCGGGCGGCGCGAGCTGCAGCGGATCGCGCTGCCCTCGTATACCGAAGGCGTGTGGCACGGGTATCTCTCGGACGCGCGGCCGGGATTGCGCTACGGCTACCGCGTCTACGGCCCGTACGACCCCGCGCAAGGCCACCGCTTCAATCCCAATAAACTGCTGCTCGATCCGTACGCGAAATCGCTCTCGGGTTCGATTCGCTGGACGGACGCGCACTTCGGCTACCGCATCGGCACGCCGCGCGCCGACCTCTCGTTCGACCGGCGCGACAACGCTTCGGGGATGCCGAAGTGCGTCGTCATCGATCCCGCCTTTACGTGGGGCGAAGACCGCGCGCCGCGGACGCCGTGGCGCGATACCGTCATCTACGAGATGCACGTGCGCGGCTACACCATGCAGTACCCGGGCGTCCCGGCGCCGATGCGCGGAACGTTCCTCGCACTGTCGTCGCCGACCGTCGTCGAGCATCTCAAGCGTCTCGGCGTCACGGCGGTCGAACTGTTGCCGGTGCACGCGTTCGTCGACGATCGCAATCTCGTCGAACGGAAGCTGCACAATTATTGGGGCTATAATTCGATCGGCTTCTTCGCGCCGCACGCGCCGTATCTGAGCACGGAATCGATTCACGAATTCAAGACGATGGTCAAGCAATTCCACAACGCCGGCCTCGAAGTACTGATGGACGTCGTGTACAATCACACGGCCGAAGGCAACCAAGCGGGGCCGACGCTCTCGTTCAAGGGCATCGATAACCGGTCGTACTATCGGCTGGCCGACGATAAGCGCTATTACGACGACGCGACCGGCTGCGGGAACACGCTCAACGTCGATCACCCGCGCGTGCTGCAGCTCGTCATGGACTCGCTGCGCTATTGGGTCGAGGAGATGCACGTCGACGGCTTCCGCTTCGATCTCGCACCGGCGCTCGCGCGCGGACCGTACGGCGTGGACCGCGCGAGCGGCTTCTTCAAAGCGGTCGCGCAAGACCCGACGCTCGCGCGCGTGAAGATGATCGCGGAACCGTGGGACGTCGGGCTCGGCGGCTATCAGGTCGGCCAGTTTCCGGCCGCGTGGTCGGAGTGGAACGACAAGTATCGCGACGTCGTGCGCCGGTTCTGGCAGGGCAACGACGGGCTCGTCCCCGAGCTCGCGGCGCGGCTCACCGGCTCGAGCGACGTCTTCCAGGCGGGCGGCCGTCACGTCCGCGCGTCGATCAATTTCGTCACCGCGCACGACGGCTTCACGCTCGCGGATCTCGTGAGCTACAATCACAAACACAACGATGCGAACGGCGAACACAATCGCGACGGCAGCGATAACAACGCGAGCTGGAACTGCGGCGTCGAAGGCCCGACCTCCGATCACGAGATCCTCAAGCTCCGCGCGCGCCAGAAGCGCAACATGTTCGCGACGCTGCTGCTCTCGCAGGGCGTTCCGATGCTGCTCGCGGGCGACGAGATGGGCAAATCGCAGAAGGGCAACAACAACGCGTACTGCCAGGACAATCCGATCGCGTGGCTCGATTGGTCCTCGCTCGAAGATCCGTATCTCTTCGATTTCGTGCAGGGCGTGCTCGCGCTGCGCGCCTCGAGCGACGCGTTCCGCCGCGAGACGTTCTTTCGCGGAATGGCCCAGCACGAGGGCGCGTCCAAAGACATCACCTGGCTTCGCGCGGACGGACTCGAGATGGAAGACGGCGATTGGCACGACGGCGGCCGGCGCGCCGTCGGGCTCGTCTTCCGTTCCGAACGCGCCTCCGCGGACGCCACGTGCTTCCTGATGTTCCTCAACGCGCACGACGCCACGCTCACGCTCGCGCTACCGAGCGACGTTCGCGGCTGGGAGATGCTCATCGATACGGCGGGCGATCCGGCGGGGAACGTCGCGCACCCGCTCCTCGTCGAGACGAGCGTCGAGGTGTGCGGACGGTCGCTCGTCGTGCTGCAGGCGCGCGAACGGCGGGGCGAGTGAGCGGAGCGTTCGTCCCGCCCGTTCTCGAGAACGGGCGGGCCTGGGGCATCGCGGCGAACCTCTACGCGCTGCGCTCGAATCGCAATTGGGGGATCGGCGATTTCACGGATCTGCGCGCGCTCGTCGCGTGGGCGCGCGAGATCGGCGCGGATATGGTCGGCCTCAATCCGCTGCACGCGCTGCACTACACGGAACCCGAAGCCGCGAGCCCCTACTCGCCGACGAGCCGCTATTTTCTCAACCCGCTCTACATCGACGTCGACGCCGTGCCGGAGCTCGACGCGGCGATCCCGGCCGCCGAGGCGCTGCGCGCGCGCGTGCGTTCCGAGCCGTTCGCGTCGACGCTCGCGGCGCTGCGCTCGTCGGCCCACGTCGCCTACGCGCGTGTCGCGCGTGCGAAATGGTCGGCGCTGACGGCCGCGTACGAGATCGTGCGCGACGCGCGCGGCGAACGCCTCGCGAGCTTCCGCGCGTTCTGCGAACGCGGGGGCGAGCGGCTCGAGCGATTCGCCGTGCACGAGGCGCTCGCCGAGCGCTTTTCGGGCGCGGAGAACGTCGGCCGCGATTGGCAAGCGTGGCCCGCTCCGTTCCGCAGCCCCGGGACGCCCGAGGTCAAGGCGTGGGCCGCGCACGCCCGCCGGCGCGTCGACTATTTCAAGTATCTGCAGTGGCTCGCGAGCGAACAGCTCGCGATCGCCGCGAACGAAGCCGCGCGGCTCTCGATCGGCCTCTATCTCGATATCGCCGTCGGCGTCGATGCCGGAAGCGCGGACGTGTGGAGCGACCCGAGCGCGTACGTCCTCGACGAGACCGTCGGCGCGCCGCCCGACGCGCTCGGCCCGCTCGGCCAAGATTGGGGGCTGCCCGCGCCCGATCCGCAATCGCTCGTCCGCGACGGCGAACAGGGCTTCGCGGAACTGCTCGCGACCGCGATGGCGAATTGCGGGGCGCTGCGCATCGATCACGTGATGGCGATGCTGCGCCTCTTCCGCATCCCGCGCGGCAAGACGCCCGCGGAGGGATCGTACGTCGCCTATCCGTTCGACGAGCTGCTCGCGATCGCGCGCACGGAGAGCCGGCGCGCGCGCTGCCTCATCGTCGGCGAAGATCTCGGCAACGTCCCGAACGGCTTCCGCGAACGGATGTCGCTCGAGCGCATCTTCTCCTACCGCGTGCTGCTCTTCGAACGGGCGCCCGGCGGCGGCGCGTTCATCGCGCCGGGCGACTATCCCGAACTCGCGCTCGCGACGGCGACGACGCACGACGTACCGACGATCATCGGCTGGGCGATCGGCCGCGACATCGACGTCCGCGAAGGGCTCGCGATGCTCTCGCCCGAGGTCGCCGCGGCGGCGCACATCGTGCGGCGGGCCGAGGTCGCGAAGCTGCTCGAAGCGCTCGGCCGCACGGGCGTCATCGATCCCGAAGACGCGACCCTCATCGCCTCGGCGCTCGACCGTCACAGCCACGACGTGCCCTCGTATCTGCCGCTCGTGCACGCGAGTTACCGCTACCTCGCGAAGACGCGCGCGCGGCTCGTGCTCGTCTCGCTCGACGATGCGCTCGGCGAGCTCGAACAGATCAACCTTCCCGGCACGTCGTCGGAGTATCCGAATTGGCGCCGCAAGAGCGGCCTCGATCTCGACGGCATCGTGCGCGATCCGCGGATCGCATCGCTCGCGAACGACGTGCGCCGGCTCGTCACGGGAGAGGCGACGGTATGAAAGCCGTGGTGATGGCGGGCGGCGAAGGCTCGCGCCTACGGCCGCTGACCTCGCGGCGCCCGAAGCCGCTAGCGCCCGTCGCGAACAAACCCGTGATGGAGCACATCGTCGATCTGCTCCGGCGCCACGGGATAACGGAGATCGTCGCGACGCTGCACTACCTCGCGGACGAAGTCGAAAGCTATTTCGGCGACGGCTCCGCCTTCGGCGTCACGATGCACTACGTCGTCGAAGATACGCCGCTCGGGACCGCGGGTGCCGTCAAACTCGCGCAGCATCTTCTGGGCGACGAGCCGTTCCTCATCATCTCGGGCGACGCGCTGACCGATCTCGATCTCGGCGCGCTGCTCGCCGATCACGAGCGCACGGGCGCGATGGCGTCGATCGTCTTGCAGCGGGTCTCCAATCCGCTCGAGTTCGGCGTCGTCATCACGGACGAGCGCAGCCGCATCACGCGCTTCCTCGAGAAGCCGTCGTGGGGCGAGATCTTCTCCGATACGATCAACTCCGGCATCTACGTCTTGCAGCCGGGCGTGCTCGACTACATGGAGGCGGGGAAGGCGTACGACTTCTCGCGCGACATCTTTCCGCGCATGCTGCACGAGGGCAAGCTGCTCTCCGGCTTCATCGCGAGCGACTACTGGACCGATATCGGCAACCTGCAGCAGTACCAGCTCGCGAATTACGACGCGCTCGGCGGGAGACTCACGCTCGAGATCCCGGGGACCGAGATCCATCCGGGCGTGTGGGTCGGCGACGGTTGCCGGATCGATCCGAGCGCGCAGCTCGAAGCTCCGGTCGTCATCGGCCGGAACGTCACGATCGAAGCGGGCGCGATCGTCGGCCCGGAGAGCGTGATCGGCAACGCGACGATCGTCGCGCGCAACGCGCAGGTCGTGCGGACGGTCGCCTGGGACGACGGCTATTTCGGCGAGGCGAGCACGACGACGGGCGCGACGATCGCCGATCGCAATACGATCAAGGATCACGTCAGCGTCGGCGAAGGCGCCGTCGTCGGCAGCGGCTGTACCCTCGGCAGCGGCAGCATCGTGCGGCCCAATCTCAAACTCTGGCCGGACAAGTCGATCAGCTCGGGGTCGACCGTCTCGATGTCGCTCATCTACGGCATCAAATGGCCGGGCTCGCTCTTCGGCGCCGTCGGCGTGAGCGGGCTCGCGAACGTCGAACTGACGCCCGAATTCGCGCTGCGGCTCGGGCAGGCGTTCGGCTCGTTCCTGCGCCCGGGGCAGACCGTGATGACCAGCCGCGACGCGCACCCCGCGGCGCGTCTGCTCAATCGCTGCGTGATCTCCGGACTCACCTCGGTCGGGATCGACGTCGAGGATCTCCGCTCGATCCCGCTTCCGCTCGCCCGCTACGCGACGCGATCGGGCGGCGACGGCGGCGTGCACACGCGCGTCGATCCGAGCGACTCGAACGCCGTGCTGATCGAGCTCTTCGATGCCAGCGGCATCAACATCGATACGGCGACCGAACGGAAGATCGAGAATCTCTTCTTCCGAGAAGATTTCAGGCGCACGAGCATGGGCGAGGTGGGCGTCATCTCGTTTCCGGCGCGCACCCTCGAACGCTACACGAGCGAGATGCTCGCCGCGCTCGACTCGCGCGCGCTGCCCGAGGCGAAGTTCAAGGTCGTCGTCGATTACGGCTACGGCAACGCGTCGCTCGTGCTGCCGCGCGTCCTCGCGAGCCTCGGCGTCGATACGATCGCGATCGACGCGTATTACGACGAGGCGAAATCCCGGACGTTCCGCGAGGACCGCGAGCGCTACATCGACCAGCTGCGCACGGTGACGATGACGCTCGGCGCCGATCTCGGCGTGCTCGTCGATCACGACGGCGAATCGTTCGCGC
>CAZZZK010000101.1:0-8495 GCA_964658555.1 Vulcanimicrobiota bacterium
GATCGCGCGCGGAGGGCGGGATGCTGCGGCCGCTCGCCGTTCCGGCGAGCGCGATGTGGCGCCACTCGCCGTCTTCGACGAGGACGGCGGCATCGAGCAGCGTCGCGAGATGCGCGGCGAGGGCTTTGGGGCCGCCGCCCGTGCTCGCGATGCGCGAGAGGCCCTCGGCGAATTCGATGAGGGCGTCGTTCGACATGACGGCGGTATCGATCACGCGAATGCCTCCGGGACATGCATTCTATACTGTACGCTCATCAGGGCATCGGCACCATTCTCGCGGTCGTCGCGCTCGCGGCGATCTTCTGGGCCCCTGCTCGTCGTTACGTGCTGTATGTGCTCGTCCTCCAGATCGTACTCGGGTTCGCGGTTTGGGGGGTGACGAAGCTCGTCCCGCCCGCGGCGCACTGGATCCTCGCGATCCTCACGGGCGGCGTCTACGCGATGGCGACGGCGTTCGAACGCAAGGGCCGCCCGCGCAACCTCGTCGTCGCGACGCTCGCGCTGGGCTTCGTCATCATCGCCGTCGTCTACTCGATCGGTCAGCACGCGTTCGCTACGATGACGGGCTAGCCCGCCTCCGCACTCGATCGGGCGCGGCGCCTACGGGCCGGTCGAGCCGGGCGACAGGATCGTCTGTATCGTCGAGATCACGGTGAGGACGCCGACGATGACGACCGTCGCCCAAGCGACGACGTTGAAGACGAGATTGTTCGTATACGCGCCCATCAGGCGTTTGTTGTTCACGAGCAGCAGCATCAGCACGAGGACGAGCGGTAAGAGGACGCCGTTGAGGACCTGCGAGTAGAAGATGATGATCTGCTGGAACGCGTCGCTCGCGACGAGGACGATGCCGCCGCCGAGGACGATCAGCGCCGCGTAGAGCCCGTAGAAGACGGGCGCCTGTCGGAACGAATTCTCGACGCCCGATTCGAATCCGAACGCCTCGCAGACGTAGTAGGCCGTCGAGAGCGGAAGGATCGACGCGGTGAAGATCGCCGCGTTGAGCAGGCCGATCGCGAAGAGCAGCGATGCGTACTTGCCGGCGAGCGGCTGCAACGCGGTCGCGACGTCGCCCGCGCTGCTGACGCTGAGCGGCTGGCCGCCGGGCGCGAGGTGCTGGTTGTGCACGAAGATCGTCGCGCCGCACGCGACGACGATGAAGAACGCGATGACGTCCGTGATGATCGCTCCCGTCACGACGTCGATCCGCGAATACGGATAGTCCTTGATCCGCACGCCCTTCTCGACGACGGCGGATTGAATGTAGAATTGCATCCACGGCGAGATCGTCGTTCCGATCACGCCGATCGCCGTAAGCAGATAGGCCTGCGTCGGCTTGAAGTGCGGGAAGGCCGTCGCCTTGAGGATCTCGCCCCACGGGGGATGCACGAGAAAACCGCTCGCGACGTACGCGAGATAGACGATGCAGAACCCGAAGAAGACTTTCTCGACGACGCGGTAATTGCCGCGCGTCACCATCGTGAAGACGAAGATGCCGGCGAGCGGCACGAGCAGATATTTGCTCAGGAACGGGACGTACTGCTGGAAGACGGGCGACGCGAAGGCGATGCCGGCGAACTCGGCCGACGTATTTCCGAGATCGGAGACGACGAAGAGGAAGAGCACGATCGCCGTGATCTTGACGCCGAAGTTCTCGCGGATGAGATCGGCGAGGCCCTTCCCGGTGACGGCGCCCATGCGCGCGCACATCTCCTGCGTGACGATGAGCGCGAGCGTGACCGGGACGAGCAGCCAGAGCATCGAGTAGCCGAACTGCGCGCCCGCGATCGAATACGTTTGGATGCCGCCGACGTCGTTATCCGCGTTGGCGGTGATGATGCCGGGCCCGATGATCGAGAGCAGCATCAGCAGCCGGCGCCAGAGCGTCGGATGCCGGATCGCCTCAGGCGTCGTCACGATCGCGTCCCTTCTCGCCGCTGCGGCGCACGAGGCGCGGCAGCGACTTCGTCAGCCGCTCGGGGAGGATCGTATCGATCGCGTCGTCGACGGTCACGATCCCGAGCATACGATCGTCCTTATCGACGACGGGCAGCGCGAGCAGATCGTATCGCGCGATCGTCGAGGCGACGTCCTCCGCGCTCGTTTCGGGCGACACGCGCACGATATCGCGATCCATGATTTTATGGATGAATGCGGTCGGCAGTTCGAGCAGGATCGTGCGCAGCGAGACGACGCCGAGCAATTTCTGATGCGCGTCCGTGACGTAGAGGTAATACAGGAACTCGGATTGCGGGGCGAGCTCGCGGATCTTCGCGATCGTCGCCTCGGTCGTGCGATGCGCGTAGATGTAGACGTAGTCGGTCGTCATGAGGCCGCCCGCGGTATCGGGTTCGTACTGCGCGAGCTCTTCGAGTTCGTCCGCGTAATCGCGATCCTCGATCTTCGCGAGCAGGCGCGTCCGCTGATCTTGGTCGAGTTCGCCGAGCAGATCGGCCGCGTCGTCCGAGTCCATCTCTTCGATGATGTCGGCCGCGCGCTCGTCGCCGAGATCTTCGATGACGCGGCGCTGAACGTCGGAATCGAGATGCTCGAAGGCGTCCGCCGCGGTCTCGTCGTCGAGCGAGCTGACCACGCGCGCCGCATCGCGTGCGGAGAGATCCGAGATGATCTCCGCGAGCTCCGAGGGGTGGAGGCGATTGAGGCGCGACTCGGAGACCGAGAGCTTCACCTCCGACGGGTTCGCACCCGAGATCGGCGCGACGTCGTGCCACGAGATGAGCGTTCGCGGGACGCGCTCGAGCAGCCGCGGAGCGACGTTCCCCGCGCCCATTCGCCGCAGGAGTCCGGAGAGGCCGATGTCCGCCGCCACGACGCGGAGCACGCCGCCCGTGTTCGCGACCTCGAGATCGTTGATGCGGACGACCTTGCGGCCGTCGACGTCGACGATCTGCTTATCGAAGAGATCCTCGATGAGGAAGAGCCCGCGGCCCTCTTCGAGCGTCGGGAGCGTCGGAGCGACCGCCATGCGCACGGCGCCTCTCGCATCGATCTCGACGACGTTCGCGACGGGCGAGGTGACCCGCCCGCGCGACGTTTTGACGACGAGGCCGTCGATGCGCGGGAACGTATCGTCGGGATGGTCGACGACGAAATCGGCGATCTTCCCGATCGACTTCGTACCGCTGTCCCCGGCGACGACGACCGAACGGCCGACGAGTTCGGAGAGATAGCCGTCGTGAAAGCTTGCCATGGCACCCTCCGGAAATCGAGCATCGGAACGACCCGCTCGAACGAGCGACCGAACCATACGCCCGACCTCAAATGAGGGCCGGCCTACATCTCAGTCGCTCGAGTTTCGGCACTGCGCACCGTAGGGCGTCCCTCGCGAGAGCCCAGCCGCTTTGAGCGCCGCCTTCGTTCGGCGGAGCCTGTTCCACCCACTTGGCGTCTTTCGACGTTTCGGGGCAGCGGCTTGTGTGTTACGCAGACGCCTCACCTATCGAGATGTCTTCGAAGCGAGTATAGGGGCTACGGTCGCGCAGGGTCAACCATCCCGCCCGATATCCGGCCGCTCAGTCCTCGCGGGCGCGGCCGAACGGGACGAGCATCACGGCCGCGAGGACGCAGAGAAACGCGAGGCCGTACACCCGCGTCGATGCCTTGTGCGATTCGTCGTAGGCCGCCCGGCGCGGATCGTCCTTCGGCACGCCGTCGACCGGACCGCCGATCGCGGCCGCGGTGCGTTCCATCTGCGGGATGATCGTACCGATCTCGTAGGCGGACGCGCCGAGCCCCACGGCGACGAGGACGATGCGCACGAGCGCGAGGCCGCGCGACGCGGGCCGGACGAGCCGAACCGCAGCCGCCGCGAGCGCGAGCGCACCGCACACGTTTCCGAAGCTCGCGATTCCGCGAATCGTCTCGGCGATCAGCGTCGCGAAGACGTCCATCCGCGGCACGATCTTGATCGCGATCGGCGCGAAGACGAATGCGAAGCCCGCCATCGCGCCCGCCCAGAGTGCGAGGACAGCGGCTTCGAGCGCGATAACGATGCGTTGGATCATGCGCCGCTCTTCTGATATCGGAGACCCGTGGACCCGCTAGACGTCGCGATCGATGCCGCTCGACAAGCGGGCCGGCTCCTGCTCTCGTACGCGAACGGTCCGCTCGGTATCGAGCAGAAAGGCGTCCGCGGCGATATCGTGACCGTCGCGGATCGCGCGAGCGAAGCGCTCGTCGTCGAGCTGCTGCTCGAGGCGACGCCGCACGCGACGATCCTCGGCGAAGAAGGCGGCGAACACGCGGGGACGAGCGACGAACGGTGGATCGTCGATCCGCTCGACGGGACCACGAACTACGCGCACGGCTATCCGCTCTACTGCGTCTCGATCGCGTACGAGCGCGCGGGCGAACTCGAGGCCGCCGCGATCTACGCTCCCGCGCTGGGCGAACTCTACGCGGCGCGGCGCGGCGCCGGTGCGACGTGCAACGGTGCCGCGATGCGCGTCTCGACGACGGCGGCGATCGCGGACGCGCTCGTGTGCACGGGGTTCGTACCGAGCCGCTACGATCGCAACGGCGAGAATTTCGCGAATCTTTCGCGAACCGCCCAGGCGGTACGCCGGGACGGCTCGGCCGCGCTCGATCTCGCATTCGTCGCGCGGTCGCGCTTCGACGGCTTTTGGGAGTTCGATCTCAAGGCCTGGGACGTCGCCGCGGGCGTGCTGCTCGTGCGCGAAGCGGGCGGGACGGTCGGCGCGATCGACGGCGGCGCGTTCGCGGTGCACGGCGGTTCGGTGCTCGCGACCAACGGCGCGATCCACGCCGAGCTGCGCGGTCTGCTCTTGCCGTAGCCGCGCGCGGAGCTGCGAGAATCCGGCGCTAGATCCCGGCCGTATACGTGAGGCGAACGGTTCGTGCTTGCGACGGATGGAAATGGTAATCGTTGACGCCACTTCCGCCGAGCGCCGGATTGATCGCCGGGTTGTTTGCGAGTGCCGGATTTCGTGCGTCCGATTTCAACCACGACGGATAGTAATACGTCACGTCCGCCGACGGTGAGTTCAAGAGGTTGAAGACGTCGAGCGTGATCGCGGCGCGACGCGGGAGCTTCGCGGTCATTTGCGCGTTGAACGTCATGGACGGCGGAGAGTTCGCGTCGCCTTGCGTGTCGAGAACGCGCGGGCCGAAATATCGCATCCGCAGGCTCGCTGCGAGGCGGGGTCGATCGAGCGTCGCTCCGGTCGAAACGACCGCCGCGAGCGACTCCGGTACGCCGGTGCCTTGATTGAGTGGATCCGTAAGGAAACGAGCTGTCGTCGTCGCGAGATCGGCATCGAAGGTCAAGAATTTGGTCGGCGTGTAATAGTTCGCGAGCTCGAAACCTTGCCGGACGTCGGGTCCGCCGACGGACGTCGTCCCATGATCGCCGTCGAAAATGAGCTCGTTCGCGACGAGCAACCGGAACGCCGAGACGGTCGTCGTGATCTTCGGTGAAGAGTAGCGATACCCGAGCTCGTAACCGACCGCGCGTGTCAACGGCGAATTGAACTGCACCGGGGCTCCCGTCGGGTCGAACGGCGCATGTGTTTGCGGATCGTTGTTCCCCACGACCCCGCGAGCGTCGTTGGAATGGAAGCTCGTGCCGTAATCGGCGTAGAACTCTTGATGTGGCGAAGCGGCGTAGGCGAGCGCGAATTTCGGATTGAGCATCGCTTCGTTCGCCGCACCGGAATTCGCCGGATCGAAAGCGGCGACGGTATAATCGTAATGATCGAGACGAAGGCCGGGCGTGAACTGCAGCTTCGAGCCGAATTTTAGACGCGACTCGACGTATACATACTCACCCGTGATCGTTGCATGATCGTCGCTGAGCGTGCCGTTCGGATACTGTTGTTGACCGTTCGAAAGAAAAAGTCCGACGACGGGGGCATTGTCGTTCCGTAAGCCGATGCCGAACGTCGTGAGGGCGGCGGGAGTCGTAAAGCTACGGCTTGCGTCGAAGCCATAGTACATTCGCTTATCGACTTGTTCGCGTTGATCGCCGCACGTAAAGGTATAGGGCGTTAGGGCTACGGAGTGCGGGGCGGCTCCGACCGGCGCGGTATCGTTCGCAGGACAGAACGATCGATACTTGTTCGTACGGGGCGCAGCGGCGGTTCCGGCATTGGGAGTACACGAAACGTAGGCGACGTTGCACGTTATTGGGTTTTGCGTAACGTTGTAATAATCGTTCGCGTCGAACTGATAGTACGTAAAATTCGAGTTCAGGTTGAGGAGCGAGTTTACGCCGTATGCGTTGAATTTCGTTGCGCCGTTGGGATCCGTATGTGTGAATTGCGACGAGAGGGCGTACCGGTACGTGTTGCCGCCGTCCGTCGGATCCTCGTAACCGAAGCGGCTTATCGAGCCCTGGTCCACGGCGCGTTGCGGAATTTGATCGGTCGACCCGAACGCACCATCGTATGCGATCCCCGTCAACGCAAAATCGTTTGGACCATGCGTCGACGAGTAGCGAAGCGTTCCGTTATAACGATGATACTCATCCGCTTTCACGTACGATCCGTTGTCGTGAGCGATCTCCGCAGCATACAGGAGATTTCCGCCGCCCACCTGCGAGGAACTCGCGGTGAAGAAGCGGTCGTAGCCGAAATCGCCGAGCGTCAATTCTGTCGTCGGAGCGATCGTATTGCGGTAATAGAGCGCGTATCCGCCGGCGACCGCGAAGTCGCCTTGGTCGGCGAAGTACGTGCCTTTCTTGAATTCGACGTAACTGACGAGTTCGGGCATCAGATAATTGACATCGGAATACCCTTGGCCGTGGGCGTGCGTTCCGAGATTTACCGGCACACCGTTGATCTCGGCATCGAGGTTCGTGCCGTGATCGAGTTGGAAACCGCGCAGGTAGTACTGATTCGCTTTGCCGCCGCCGCTGTGCTGGGTAATGATGAGGCCGGGGATATCTTCGAGCACCTCTCCCGGCCGCAAGAGCGGGCGCGTCGCGATCTGCTCTTGGTTGATCGTTCCGGTGGAAGCCGAGATCGCGACTCCGACGAGATTCGTGCTGCGACCGACCGAATTGATGTGCCCGATCTGTTTGAGCGGGGCGGCGCTCGAGCACGGTGAGGGCGTTGCCGGAGTCGCGAGCGTTGCACCGGGAGGAGGGCTCTCGGTGCCGCTCGGACCTGCGGATGGACACGGCTCCGCCGCGGAACTCGCAGCTTCTCGCGGCGAAGATTCGATCGGTGCGTCGGACGTGGGCGACGGCGAGGCGAATAGGGCACTGACGAGCACGAAAATGACGGGCGCGTACAAAACGGTACCTCGAACGAACGCTTGATCGGTCACGGCGCACGGCTCATCTCGTGAGGATGCGAGCCGTGCGTATTCCCGTGCCGCTCTAGGGCGGGTAAACGCAGGTCGCCTTTCCGGACGCGCCGCTTAACGTACGACTTTACGTTGTATTCAATGCCGACGGATCGGGCGCAGGCGGTTCGTTGAGCACCGTTCGATCGTGAAAGCGTCGCAGTAAGAGCGAGTTCGCGACGACGAAGAGGCTCGAGCCGCCCATCGCGGCGGCCGCGAAGACGGGGCTCACGATGCCGACGGCGGCGAGCGGCACGAGCACGACGTTGTAGGCGAACGCCCAGAAGAGATTGATGCGGATCGTCCGCAGCGTCGCACGCGCGAGCGCGATCGCGGTCGCGACGGCGCGCGGATCGTTCGAGAGGATCGCCGCACCCGCGGTCTCGAGCGCGATCGCGGCACCGCCGCCCATCGCGAGACCGGCCGTCGCCGTCGCGAGCGCCGGCGCGTCGTTGATCCCATCGCCGACGAACGCGAGCCGTTCGCCCGCGCGCTCTCGCGTAGCGACGATCGCCGCCTTCTCGACCGGCGTCGCACGTGCGGACCATTCCGTCAGCCCGAGCGACGTCGCCGCGTCCCTGACGGGCCCGGGCGCGTCGCCGCTGACGATGCTCGCGCCGACCCCGAGCGCGCGCAGCCGCGCGATCGCGACGGACGATTCCGGCCGCAGCGTGTCCGCGAACGCGAACGCGCCGCAGGCGACGCCGCCGCGTGCGACGAGCGCCGCGCCCGCGTCCGCCGGAACGAGTTCCGCCGCGCGCGCGACCCCCGTGACGCCGATGCTCTCGAGATACCGTCCCGTCCCGATCGCCGCGGCGACGCCGTCGACCTCACCGCGCACGCCGCCGCCGGGATCGGCGAGCACGTCCGTCGCGGTCGCATCGCCCGCGAGCGCCTCGCCGTCGCGGACGATCGCCACGGCGAGCGGATGCGTCGAAGCGCGTTCGAGGGCGACGGCCGTGCGGATCATCTCTCGCTCGCCGGTTCCCGGTATGGCGTGCCGCGCGACGACGTTCGGACGGCCGAGCGTGAGCGTCCCCGTCTTATCGAACACGACGCCCGTAACGGCCGCGAGCCGTTCGAGTGCGGTCGCATCGCGGAAGAGCAGGCCGCGCCGCGCGCCGACGCCGACGCCGACGATGACCGCCATCGGCGTCGCGAGGCCGAGC
>CAZZZK010000102.1:0-3320 GCA_964658555.1 Vulcanimicrobiota bacterium
GCGCTGCTGCTCGCGCCGTCCGCTCTTCGTGCGCAGGGCGCGGACGTCGTCGAGAACCTCCGCGTGACTTCCGAGGGGGATGGGCATCGATCGCTCTTCGCCGTTGCAAGGGAAAGCTCGTCGCGACGGCCGAGAGGTCGGAGATGAACGGCCGCACGATCGAAATCGCCTCGCTCGCCGTGATGGCGCTCGCGGTTTTGGTCGGCGGAAATTCGCTGCTCGTGACGATCTCGCAATTTCACGGCATCGCGATCTCCGTGCTCGGCGTTCTCGGACTCGTCGTGCTCTACGCGTTCCGGCAGACGTTCCGCGAGGGCGGCCCGCTCGCGCGCATCCATGCCGCCCGCGACGCGGCGTTCCTCGCCGCGATCGCGGCCGCGATCGCTTTCGTCGTCGTGCCCGCCCGGTGGTCGCTCGGCGCCACCGTTGTCGCCTTCGAGATCGGCATCGTCGTCGAATTCCTGACCCGCGTCGCACCCGCGCCCGAAGCGTGAGCGACGCGGTGAAGCCGGTCGCGAGCGAGCGCATCTACTCGGGTCGCGTCCTCAATCTGCGCGTCGACGAGGTCGCGCGCCAGGACGGCGTCGGTACGCGCCGCGTCGAGATCGTCGAACACGTCGGCGGCGCGTGCATCATCGCCCGGCCGACGCCGGCCGAGATCGTCCTCGTGCGGCAGTACCGCCACGGCGTCGGCGCATTCTTATGGGAGGTCCCGGCCGGCATGATCGAGCGCGGCGAACCGGCGGTCGAAACCGCGCGTCGCGAACTCCTCGAAGAGACCGGCTACGCCGCCGCGTCGCTGCGCTTTCTCTTCAGCATGTATTCGTCGCCCGGCTTTTGCGAGGAGCGCGTCTCGTTTTTCGTCGCCGACGGGCTCACGCCGGGCGTCGCGCAGCCCGACGACGACGAGATGTTCGACGTCCGAACGTGGGCGGTCGCGGAGGCGTGGGCGCTCGTCGAGCGCGACGAACTCCGCGACGCGAAAACGCAGATCGCGCTCGCTTGGGCGCGTCAATCGATCGGCGCCGCATGATCCTCACGACGGGCGCGGTCGCGGGCGTCCAATATTTTTTGATGGACGCCTCGAAGCGCTACGACCCGCGCAACGGCGCGGACGTCCTCGCGTGCGCGGCGAGTCTGGATTACGTGCTGCTCTTCGCCTCCGAACGCGCTTCGGAGATCGCCGACGACGACGCGAGCGTCACGAAGAACGTCCGCGATCTCCTCACGCACGCCTGCGCCGTCGGGCTCGACATCGTCGACGAGATCGCTACCGGTCCGACGTCGCGGCTCGACGACTTCGTCGAACGTCACCTGCGCCCGGGCGGCTTCTTCGACGTCCTGCGGTCGCTCCGCGAGAGCGGCGCGGTCAGCTCAGACGACGTCACGTTCCGCACGCTCACGACGGCCGATACGCTGCTCGAGCGTCGCCGCCGCAAGAAGTAGCCGCCTCGGTCGCGCCGGATTGCCGTATCGCGCGGGGCTTATCTTGGAGCGCGCCGACGCCGGACCGTCCCGAGTCGTTCGTTTGAGATACGGAAAGAGCGTTCGGGGCGACGTCGGCTTCGGGCGATTCTAGCCCGAGGTCGATGTCGACCCGAACGCTCCACGAGAAGCGCTATGGTCCGAGTTCGTTATGCGCCGGAGGTCGTCGTCGGTTTGGCGACGGTGATGCTTTTCGGGACGGCGAGGCGATCCATCATCTCGCGCGTCGGAAGCTTGACGTTGCGGGCGATTTTCAGGGCGGCCATCGCTTTGATCGTCCAGTAGGTCGGATCGATCTCGAACCACTTCATGCCGTGCTTCGCGGAGAACGGGAACGCATGGTGGTTGTTGTGCCAACCCTCGCCGAACGTCACGATCGCGACGAACCAGTTGTTCGTCGAGAGATCGCCCGTGCGGAACGTCTTGTAGCCCGATGCGTGCGAGGCGCTGTTAACGAGCCACGTGCAATGGTACGTGAACACGACGCGGGCGAAGATGCCCCAGATGACCCACGACCAGCCGCCAATGGCGAGCAGGACGAGGCCGAGCGCGACCTGCATCCAGATATTGTACTTCTCGACCGCGCGGTAGAACGGGTCTTTGACGAGGTCGGGCGCCCAGCGCGCCCACTGCTCGGGCACGAGGCGGTCCTTATTGCTGCGGAAGAGCCACTCGAAGTGGGCCCACTGCATGCCGCGATGCGCGTTGTGCGGATCGCCGTCGGCATCGGTATGCGCGTGGTGTTTGCGATGCTGCGCGATCCACTCGATCGGGCCGCCTTGGAGGGCGAGCGTACCGACGATCGCGATGGCGTACTCGACGTATCGCGGAACGACCAGGCTCCGGTGCGTCAGCAGCCGGTGGAAGCCGAGCGTGATCCCGAACGCGGTGAGCACGTAGAGCGAGACCGCGACCGCGACGGCCGACCACGAGAAGAAAACCGGCAGGAACGCACCGAGCGCGATCACGTGAATGACCGCGAGGCCGATGCCGATCGGGTAGTTGCGGGTCGTCTTATGCAGGCTGGGTGAGTCCGTCATCGATTCGATTGCCTTTTCGGACGCCGAGCGATCTCTCTTAAGACGCAATTCGGGTCGTACCGGTTTCCAGATGCGCCTTGGCCACTGCGAGCAGCGAGTCGAAAGCGGCTTGGTCCGATACCGCGAGTTCCGCGAGCGCCTTACGATTCAATGTAACACCACTCTTCTTTAGACCGTCGATGAGGCGAGAATACGACAGTCCTTCGCGTCGCGCGGCCGCGTTGATCCGGCTGATCCAAAGCGACCGAAAATCGCGCTTGCGAACGCGGCGATCGCGAAAGGCATAGCTGAGCGAATGCAGCAGCGCTTCGTTCGCGACCCGGTAGTTGCGACTACGAGCGGCTCGGAAGCCCTTCACGAGCTTCATGACCTTGCGGCGATGCTTCGCCTTTTGAATACCGCGTTTTATGCGTGCCATAAGATCCTACGCTCCTAAAGCAAGTACGGGATCTGCGGCGCGAAGCGCTTCAAATCGCCGAGAAAAACGGGCTGATCCTTACGAAACTTCCGTTTGCGTTTCGAGGACTTCTTGCTCAGGATGTGACCGCAGCCGCTGAACTGGTGACGGTGCGAAACCTTGCCGTTCGCACTGACCTTGACGCGTTTCGCGGTTCCGCGATGCGTTCTGATCTTAGGCACTGGATGGAACTCCTTGGGTGCGTTCGACGGTGTCCGGCTCCGCGCTCGGCGCCGGTGCCTTCGGGGCGGTACTCGTCGAATAGTTGGGTGTTGCGTCGGCCGCGACGGCCGTCTCCGGGCTGTTGTGATCGGCCGACGGTGCGTCGTCCGTTTCGT
>CAZZZK010000102.1:3330-8471 GCA_964658555.1 Vulcanimicrobiota bacterium
GCTCGTCGTCGTCCGCGATCACCGGTGCGGGCTCGCCCGGCTTCGTGAATTTCGGCGGCCCCGTCGGGACGGCACGCGGCGCGAGGATCATGAACATGTTCTTGCCTTCGAGCTTCGCATCTCGCTCGACCGAAGCGATCGGCGACATGTCGACGGCCATCCGGTCCAGGAGCCGCTTTCCGAAGCTCGTGTACGTGATCTCGCGGCCGCGGAACATGATCGTGACTTTGACCTTCCCGCCGTCGAGCAGGAGACGTTCGGCCATGCGGGCCTTGGTCTCGTAGTCGTGCGTCTCGATCTTGGGACGGAGCTTGACTTCCTTGAGCTCCCAGTTCTTCTGTTTCTTCCGCGCGTCTTTGTCTTTTTTCGACTGTTCGTACTTGAGCCGGCCGTAGTCGCTGATGCGGCACACGGGCGGAATCGCCGTCGGCGATACCTCGATCAGATCGAGACCCTTCTGACGGGCGAGCGCGAGCGCGTTCTCCGTCGGCATCACACCGAGTTGCGTGGCATCGTCGTCGATGACGCGAACTTGGCGGATGCGGATCTGATCGTTGATACGTAACGGTCGTGCTATGGCATGGCTCCTCGACAAAAAAACGCGGCGATGCCGAAACATCCCACGTAAACGGAACCTACCGGCGGTTCCCTTCGTGACGACCGGAACGCCGGAGGCGTCCGGTGAGAGCGCTCGCGCGACCCTGCTTCGGCCCGGTCATCTTACCAAGAGGCTCATCGACCGTCAACCACGGCCGTTCGCAGCGTCCGGCCGAACGTCCGGGACGGCAACTCGAACCACGACCGGTTCTGCGAGTAGTCGATGTCGAGCGCGAAGCGCCGCAGCGTCTCGCTTCCGACGATCCCGTCGACTCCGTCGGTGCCGAGGTTGCCTGCGGTGAGCGCCTCGATCCCGGCCACGTCGTCGAGGCCGAGCGTGCTGCCGATCACGAGCCGCATCCGCCCGAGCGACCGGTAGGGGAGCGAACCGCCGATTCCGGACGCGAACTCGATCGCCTGGCTCGGCTGACGCGCGAGGAGCGCGCCGTTCGTGCGTACGAAGCGCGGCAGGACGACGTAGCCGAATTCGGCGCCGGTGTCCAAGAGAAAGCCGTCCGAGACCGCGCGATCCAGGCTCGCCCGAACGAGCGGCACCTGGCCGCCGAGGCGCAGCTCCACCGGCAACGCGCCGCGAGCCGGCTGCAGCGCGCGCGGCCGATGCGCGTCGACCGTCCCCGCGGCGTAATCGATCCGCAGCGCCGTCGCGCCGAAGAAGTCGTAGCCGAGCAGCCCGACGGTAACGATGCCGCCGGGTTCGCGGGTCGCGACGGGCGCGGTTCGCAGGACGACGCCGCGCATGAAGAGCGGGCCGACGTCGATCCGGGGCGCGACGACCCGCTCGCTCGAGAACGTGCCGGCGACCGTCACCGGGGTCGGTCCGTAGCCGTGCAGATTGAGGCCGCGTGCCACGCCCGCATCGATCGTCATCGACGCGCTCCCGGAGTCGAGCAAGAAGTCGAGGCCGCGGCCCGCGATCTGCACGCGGACGTAGACGCGGCCGTCGACGATGCGGGCCGGGAGCCGAACGCCGCGCGCCCCGGTCGGAAAGACGACGAAATCGCGACCGGAGCGCGGGATCCCGAAGGTTCCCGGCGGGAACGACGCCGGTTCGTCGTCGCGCAGCAGGCGGTATTCGTACTCCGACCCCGGCCGATCGCTTCCGCCGGAGTACGTCCACGGCCGCAGCCGCCCGCGCGAATCGGTCCGGAAATCGCCGTACGCCGTCCACGTCGATTCGTCGCCCGTCGAGCGCTCGTAGCGCGTGATCAGCCAGGACGACGGGTCGTAGAACGTCCGCACGGCGGTTCCGTCGGCGTACGTCGACGTGACGATCCAGGCGTCCGTGCCCCGGCCGCGCGTTCGCGTGACGCGCTCGGCGACCGGTTTCGGAATCCGGGCGGGGTCGGTCTCGACGACGATCTCGCCGTTGTCGGTCTGATGCCAGCGCCGGCCCCCGGCGACGCCCCGGGCGCTCGCGAACGGCCCGATCAGCAGATCCGTCCGCGTCGCCGAGCCCTTGCGCGCGACGCGCACGACGCCGTCGAGCCCGCCCGCACGCAGCGCCCACGACTCGCTCTCGAGCTGCGCCCGATCGTCGATCCCGCTCGCGATCCGGTTCCGGTCGATCAGCTGCGTGACCGTCGGCGCCGAAGCGGCGCGCGCGCCGGTGCCGCCGCAGGCCGCGAAGACGGCCAGCGTCGCCAAGGCGACGGCGCGGGCGCGTCGCACCTCAGATCGCCGCGGAACCCGGGATCGTCAGCTGCGGGCGCCCGTCGAAGGTCGTCTTCGGCGGCGGCGCGGCGGCGAGCGCGGCGGAGACGAGCTCGAGCGCGCGCTCCATCTGCGGATCGCGGCCGTCGCGGTCGTCGTGCGGAGCGATATCGACGTCGTAGTCGGGATCGGTGCCGTAGTTCTCGACGCGCCAGCCGACGTCGACGAACCAGAACGAGAACTCCGGCTGCGTTGTGACGGTGCCGTCGACGAGCCGATGGTACGGATTGATCCCGATGACGCCGCCCCAGGTCCGTTTCCCGACGAGCGGCCCGAGCTTGTAGAGCTTGAAGGCGTGGCTGAAGATGTCGCCGTCGGAGCCCGCGAACTGGTTGGTCAGTGCGACCATGACGCCCTCGACCGACTCCTTCGGGTACGGCTCGGGCGGGTTGTAACGCGAGACGTCGTAGCCGATGCGCTTCCGGGCGAGCTTTTCGAGCAGCAGCGACGAGACGTGGCCGCCGCGGTTGTAGCGCACGTCGACGACGAGCGCGTCCCGATCGAACTCCGAGAGATAGCCGCGGTGGAACTCGGCGAAACCCCACGGCCCCATGTCCGGGATGTGGAGGTAGCCGACGCGGCCGTCGCTGCGCGCGTGCACGCGTTCGCGATTCGCGTCGACCCAGGCTCTGTAGCGCAACATCCGCTCGTCGCGAAGCGCGCGCACGATCACGCGCCGCTTCTCCTTACCGTTCCGAATCGTGAGCGCGACATCGCGCCCGGCGGTGTTGACGAGCGCCTCGTCGAGCGTGAGGCCGGGCCCGAGCTGCCGCCCGCCGACGGCGGCGATCGTGTCGCCGACGCGGATGCAGAGCCCGGGCGCCGCGAGCGGCGAGTCGACGTCGCGGTTCCACGAGTCGCCGCGGAAGATCGCGCGGACGGTGTAGCCGTCGCCCGCAGGTTCGAATTCGCCGCCGAGAAAGCCGCGCCGGTACTGCGGCGGCCGGCGATGATCGCCGCCGAATTCGTAGGCATGCGACGTGCCGAGCTCGCCGAGCATCTCCCACATGACGTCCGAGAGCTCGGCGCGCGTCCGGACGAGCGGAACGAGCGTCGCGTAGCGCGCGTGGACGAGGTCCCAATCGACGCCCGACATCGTCTGATCCCAGAACTGCTCGCGCTGCATCCGCCATGCTTCGTCGTACATCTGCGCCCACTCGTCGCGCGGTTCGACGAGGACGCTCGCGCGCGAGAGGTCGAGCCAGCCGCTGCGCCGGCCGCTCTCGGGCGCGGGCTTCGGCTCGTCTTGCGCGTCGTCCGGGAGATCTTGGAGCGCGTCGATCGCGCGCAGACGCTGATGCGACGCGTAGACGAGGGTGCGGCCGTCGGCGCCGAGGCGCACGTCGCCGACCTCCTGCGCGAGCGGGGCGAGGCGCTGCCCTTCGAAGTCGTAGGCGAAGAGGGTCCCGGTCTCGTCGTCCTCGTCGCGTTCGTCCGGCTTGATCCCGACCGACGGGAAGCGCGTGAAGAGCGCGCGGCCGCGAGCGGCCACGATCCGTTCGTAGTTCCCCTCCTCGACCGGGAAGCCGATCAGCCGCCCCGCGATCCCCTCGAAATCGATCTCGATCTTCACGGGTTTGTCGCGCGGCTTCTTCTCGTCCGGCTCGTCGTCGTCGCCGCTCGGGTCGCCGTCGCGATCGCGGTGCAGCGGGGCGGGGAGCGGGACGAAGGGGTCGGCGACGTCGTCGCGCAGCGTCACGAGAAACGGCCGCGACGCCTCCGGGAAGCTCAGATCGAACGAGAGCGCGTCGTAGACCGGATTGAAATCGCGCGTCGAGATGAAATACAGATAGTTCCCGGCCGGATCCCAGGCCGGGGAGCGATCGACGCGCAGCAGCGGCGTCACGTCGCGCACGGTCCCCGATTTGACCTTCGCGATGCGGACAATCGACGTATCCGCGTTCGCCTTGCCGCCGCCGCCGGGCTCCGTCGCGCAGGCGTAGGCGAGCCAGCGGCCGTCGGGAGAGAACGCGAGATCGGCCACGAGCGACGCCGGGCTGCGGTCGATCGTGCGCGGACGCCGCTCGTCGAGATCGATCAGGAGCAGTTCGTGGCGATGGTTCGCGACGGCCGCGACGTCCGCGGCGGGCGAAACGGCGAGCTCGACCACGCGCCCGATGTCCTCGCTCGTGACGCGGACGGGCTCGTCTTCGCCGTCCGCGCGGCGGATCTCCAAGCGTTCCGCGCCTCCCTCGTCGCTGACGCAGAGGAAACGTTCGCCGTCCCGCAACCAGGCGACGAGCCGGTAGCGAACCCGGCTGCCGGCGCCGTGCGCGACGACGGCCTCTTCCCAGAGGGGCATCGTGAACGGCCGGCCGCGCGTGACGAGCGCGAGCGCCGTGCCGTTCGGACTCGGGGCGAACGTCTCGAGATCTTCGTCGAGATCGACGAACCGGCGCGCGGCTTGCGGTGCGGGCGACGGCGCGTCGACGCTCGGAAAGGCGACCGTCCCCGTCTCCGGATCGAGCACGCCGATGCGCGCGCCGGACGTAAAGACGACGCGCGTCCCGTCGGTCGCCGGGAAACGGACGTAATACTCGGTCTCGAATGTATGGCGGCGCAGATCGTCGCCGTCCGGCGCGGCGGAGTAGATGTTGCCGATCCCCTCGTGATCGCTCAAGAAGAAGACCCGGCCGCCGACCCACATCGGTGCGACGAAATTTCCCGGGAGTCGCAGCAGGCGGGTGAAGAGCCCCGCGCCCTGCGCGTCGACCCAGATGTCGCCCGCCGTCCCGCCGCGGTAGCGTTTCCAACGCGCCGGATCGTCGTTGTTGCGGCCGATCGCGAGCCGGCCGTCGGCGTGCAACGACAGC
>CAZZZK010000103.1:0-8424 GCA_964658555.1 Vulcanimicrobiota bacterium
GCGCGGCAGCTCGTCGTCGGGCACGGCGAGCCCCGCGGCGACGGCGTCGACGATCCGATCGCCGTACGCCTTGCGGGCGCCGGCATCGAGCCGCCGCAACTGCGCGAGCTCGTCGCGTTCGCGCGGCCGCAGGCTCACGATCGGCGCCATGACGTCGTCCGGAATGATGTACTTGAGCGGCACGTCGCGTTCGCGTGCGAGCCGGTCGCGCAACGTCGCCACCTCGCGCAGGATGCCGAGCTCGCGGCGGTTCATGCGCATCGCACCCGGCACGCGCAGGTACAGCCGCTCGGGATCGGGCCGGTATTTTCCGAGATCGACGAGCGGCCGCGCGTCGGCCTCGAGCCACGGCAGGCGGCCCGTGCGCTCGAGCCGTTCCGTCAGCGCGTCCTGCACGGGGAAGAGGTAGCGCACGTCGTCCACGAGATAGTCGATCTGCTGCGCGGTGAGCGGCCGCGTGCTCCAATCGCTGACCGTCTGCGATTTGCGCAGCCGGACGCCCGTCACGTCGGCGACGAGATCGGCGAGCGAGATCGACATGCCGTAGCCGCAGAACGCCGCCGCGAGCTGCGTATCGAACGCGGCGGCCGGTAAGAGATCGAAGCGATCCGCGAAGATCTTGAGATCGCTCTGCAGCGCGTGGCCGACGATCGTCTTCTTCGCGAGCGCTCGCGCGAGCGGCATGAGATCCGGGATGCGTAGCGGATCGATCAGCGCGACCTCGTCGCCGACGACGAGTTGCACGACCATCAGCCGCGCCGCGTACGATTTCTCGTTATGGAATTCGGTATCGAGCGCGACGCGTTCGACCGCATCCAGCCGCGCGCACAGCGCCGCGAGCGCACCCGCGTCCTCGATCAGCGTGACGTTCACGGCTGCAGCGCCGGGGCGGGGGTCGCCGCGTGACGGTGATGGTGGAAGTGGATGCGGTGCGCTTGGAGATAGTGATGGACGTACGCCGAAGCGCCGTCGCCGAAGACCGCGAGCAGCGTGCAGATCGGGATCGCGATCGCGCACATCGTCCAGACCTGCGTGAAGATCGGGACCTTGAGCGCGGCCGCGATCTGCGTCGCGAGCGTCCCGCCGAGCCCCGGAATGAGGCGCAGCATCAGCAAGAACTGCGGCGAGCCGACCCGGAATTTCAGCACCCAGGCCGGCAGTCGCTCGATGTTCTTGTTGAGATCGAGCAGATGCGACGTGCGGCGCGCGATCAGATAGCCGACGATCGCCGCGAGCACGAGCCCGATCGCGTTGACGACCGAACCCCACAGCGGCCCGAAGATCACGCCGTTCATGATCGCGATCGCGTCGGTCACCGAGAACGGCGCCGAGGCGACGAGCGTGAACACGAGGATCGCGAGCGGGTAGGCGGCCGGCCCGATCGTCGAGAGCGTGTGCTCGACCTCGTTTTTGTAGCGGATCACGAACGCCGCGAGCAGGAACGATGCGAGGAAGACGCCCGCCGCTTCCAGGCGACGTAAGACCACCTTCACTCAGGCGACACGATCACGATCACGAGCGAGAATCTTAGCCTCCGCTGGGGCGATGGCCTCGCGCCGGGGCGTCCGGCGTCCGCCGGCCATCGTCGACCCGCCGTCGCCGGGCGTCGGTCAGGCGAACGAGAGGAGGACCTTTCCGAATTGATCGCCCGCGAGCACGCGCCGGGCGGCTTCGGCGAAGGCGGCGGCCGGAAAGACGCGGTCGATCGCCGGGCGTACGCCGCCGTCCGCGAAGAGCGGCAGCATCGCCGCAAAGTCCGCCGGGCTCGCGGCCGACGTGCCGAGCACGTCGAGGTGCTTCCAGAAGATCGAGAACGGCCGGATCGTCGCGTCGCCCGCGGTCGCCCCGTAGATGACGACCCGAGCGCCCGTCCGCGCGATGTCGAGCGAGCGCGCGAGCGTTTCGCCGCCGGTCCCGTCGACGACGAGCGACGGCGCCGCACCCGCGAGCCGGACCGCTTCCTTGTGCCACGCGGGCGACGTGCGGTAGTTGATCGCGATCTCGGCCCCGAGCGCTTTCGCGCGGGCGAGCTTCTCGTCGCTGCCCGACGTGACGATCGTGCGCGCGCCCGCCCGAACCGCGAAGAGCAGCACGAACGTCTGCACGCCGCTGCCGACGCCCGGGATCAGCACGAGATCGTCCTTCGCGATCCGGCCGCGTGTGAAGACGGCCCGATACGCGGTCGACCCGGCGAGCGGAAACGCCGCCCCTTCATCGAGCGAGAGCCCCCGCGGAAGCGGATGGATCGCCGTGCGCGGGACGGCGACGTACTCCGCGAACGTGCCGTCGCGCGGCATCCCCAGCAACTCGCCGTGGCGGACGCGCGCGTTCGGCGATTCGTCCCAGCCGAGTTCGGGATCGATCACGACCTCCGCTCCGATCGCGACGCCCTCGACGCCGTCGCCGAGGGCCGCGACCGTCCCGGCTCCGTCGGAGCCGAGCGTACACGGCAGCGAGATCCCGGGGTAGAGGCCCTGCGCGATGAAGACGTCGCGCCGGTTGAACGCCGCCCGCGCGATCTTGACGAGCACCTCACCCGGCTTCGGTTCGGGGACCGGAACGTCGGCGAGTTCGAGGTCGTCGAGGCCGCCGGCTCGGCTCAATCGGATCGCGCGCATCGCCTCGGTAGTACGAAGGCCGGCGCGCGAACCATGCCGCGCGTCGCCGCGCGAACGAGCGGAGAAACGGCATGTATGGAGACGCGCGTGACGACACCGGTGCTCGAGATCGCCTGCGACGTGCACGGCGACGAAGGCGGGTGGCCCGTCGTCCTGCTGCACGGCTGGCCCTACGACGTCCGCGCCTTCGACGACGTCGTCCCGCGCCTTACCGGCAGCGGCGCGCGGGTCGTCGTGCCCTACCTGCGCGGCTACGGACCGACGCGCTTCCGCTCGGCGACGACGATGCGCTCGGGTCAGCAGGGCGCGATCGGCGCCGATCTCGTCGACCTGCTCGACGCGCTCGAGATCCCCGCGGCCCTGCTCGCGGGGTTCGATTGGGGCTCGCGAGCCGCGTGCGTCGTCGCCGCGCTCCGTCCCGAACGCGCGACCGGGCTCGTCTCCGTCAACGGCTATACGATCCAGGCGATCGCCCGGGCGACGGAGCCCCTCGCGCCCGAGAACGAGCACCGGCTCTGGTACCAGTATCTGATGCACGGCGAACGCGGCCGCCGCGAGCTCGTCGAACGCCGCGACGCGTTCCTCTCGTATCTCTGGCGGCAGTGGTCGCCGACCTGGGCGTTCGATGCGGCGACATTCGCCCGAACGGCGGCGTCGTTCGAGAATCCCGATTTCGTCGACGTGACGCTGCACTCGTATCGCCACCGGTTCGGACTCGTCCCGGGCGATCCGGCATACGATGCGATCGAAGAGCGGCTTTCCCACGCGCCGCCGATCGCGGTTCCGGCGATCACGCTCGACGGCGCCGCCGACGGCATCATCGCCCTCGGCGGAACGGCCGGCCACGCACCGCACTTCCGGGCGCGTCACGAACACCGGACGTTGGCGGACGTCGGCCACGACGTGCCGCAGGAGGCGCCCGAGGCCTTTGCCGACGCCGTACTCACCGTGCGCGACTGGACGGCGTAGCGCGCGGCCGAGGGCGGCCCCGCGCGAACGCGAAGCCGGACCGCGTGAGCCGACGGACGTTCCTCGACCTCGTCGATCCGAAGCCGCTCGTGACGTCGAGCCGGATCGCGATCGGGAAGCGCGTTCGCGTGCGCGGCATCCCGGCGATCCTCGTCGGCGTGGCCGCGATCGTCCTCTCGACGGGCGCTTCGCGCGCGCTCGGCCGCGTCACGACGAACCTGCCGGAGTCGCTGCGCGAGGCCCGCGCGTTCTGGCTCGCCGTCCGCGGCGAGCGGCGCGAATTACCGCCCTCCGCCTGAACGTTCGGCGGCAAGGTCACCCCGTCGCCTGCTCGAACGGCCACCGGGAAATGATCGACAACGATGCGATGACGGACCTGATCCGGCGGGCCATGCCCGACGCCGTCGTGCAGATCGTGGATCTCACCGGCACCATGGATCACTTTAACGTGTTCGTGAAGTCGGGAGCGTTCCGGGGCGTCTCGCTCATGGACCGCCATCGCATGGTCGAAGCGGCGCTCTCAGCGGCCCGTTCCGACGGGCGCATTCACGCTATGTCGATCCGCACGGAAATTCTGGAGTAACACACATGTCAGCCGAAACGATCCAGCAAGAGATCACGAACGAAATCGCCGAGAACACGATCCTCGTGTACGGCAAGGGCACGAAGGACATGCCGCGTTGCGGCTTCACGCTCGAGACGATCGAGTTCTTCAGCCGCCTCGGCTACCCGTTCGAAGTGGTCGACGTGCTCGAAGATATGCCCAAGCGCGACGTGCTCTCGCAGATGACGAATTGGCCGACGCTGCCGAAGGTCTTCATCGCGGGCAAATTCTACGGCGATACCGACATCCTCGCCCCGATGGTCCAGAGCGGCGAACTCAAGACCGTGCTCGGCGAAGCGTTCGCCGGCCGCCCCGAGCCCGCGCCCGTCATCAACCTCCGCTAACGGCGGACGTCGCCGCCTCGCGTTTGCGGGGCGGCGGGGCGCCGTTCGGATCGACGTATTTGCCGGCGGGCGATGCGAGGAGGCTCGCGAGCTCTTCGGGGGAGAGCTCCTGCGAGAAGTCGCGCTCGGCCGCGACCATGCAGAAAAATCCGAACGTCGCGTCCCCGCGATTGACGAACTGGTGCGGTTCCCACGGCCCGACGTAGATCACGTCGTGTTGCTTGATCTCGTGCGCCGTCTCCCCGACGATCGCGTAGCCGGCGCCCTCGCCGACGATCACCCAATGCTCGTGCGCGTGCTTCTCGAGCCGCGACATCGCTCCGGGCGGCACGGCAAAGTACCGGAGCTCGTTCGTCGGGCCGGGATCGGCCGCCGACTCTTTTCGCCCGCCGACGAGCGTATGCCGCACGACCGCCGTCTGCACGCCCGGGACGTAGCCCTCGTGCTCGACCCCTTGCCAGCCGCCGTCCGTCTTCGCGATCACACGCCGTTGCGCGTCTGCCATGGTATCCATCCTCCGAGCGAAGCCGCGTCGCCGTCGTTCGGACGTATCTTCGACTCCGATCGGAAACGATACCCCGAACGCGCGCCAATCATCCCGCGGAACGTCCGGCGAGCGGGCCTTTCGAGCCCGGTCGCGTAGCGCTCAGACGTGAGCGACCACTGGCTCTTCAAGAGCGAACCCGACGCCTACGGCTTCGATCGCCTCGAACGCGAGAAACGCACGCCGTGGAGCGGCGTCCGCAATTTCCAGGCGCGCAACATCATGAAGGCGATGCACGTCGGCGATCTCGGCTTCTTCTATCACAGCAGCACGAAGGTCCCGGGGATCGTCGGCATCGTCCGCGTCGTGCGCGAGGCGTATCCCGACCACACCGCTCGCGAGCGCGGCGGCGACTACTACGATCCCAAAGCGACGGAAGAGAAACCGATCTGGGAGATGGTCGACGTCGAGTACGTCCGCCCGCTCCCGCGCATCGTCACGCTCGCCGAGCTGCGCGCGAACGCCGACCTCGCGCCGACGATGGTCCTCTTGCGCCGCGGTTCGCGTCTATCGGTGCAGCCCGTCCACCCGCGCGAATGGGAGATCGTCTTGAAGCTCGCGGCCGAGCCCGCTCCGGCACCGTAGCGGGAGCGGGCTTTTTTTCCCGCCGCCCTACAGCGACTTCGCGGCTTGCAGCAGCAAGTCGTGGGCGCAGAGGCGGGGTTCGCCGTCGCGGGGGACGCGGCGGACGTACGTGCCGTCGGCTTGCAGCCAGCGCGTCTTGACGTTGTCCTCTTCGAGCACGTCGAGGATGCCCGTGCGAATATAATCGCAGAGGGCGGGGTCGAGCACGGGGACGACCGTTTCGACGCGGCGATCGAGATTGCGGCCCATCCAGTCGGCGCTGCCCATGTAGATCTCGCGCTCGCCGCCGTTCTCGAACACGAAGATGCGCGAGTGCTCGAGGAAGCGGCCGACGATGCTGCGCACGCGGATCGTCTCGCTGACGCCGGGGACGCCCGGACGCAATTCGCACATCCCGCGCACGATGAGATCGATCGGCACGCCCGCCTGCGACGCCTTGTAGAGTTCGCGCACCATGCGCGCGTCGCTGATCGAATTGAGCTTCGCCGTGATACCGCTCTGCTTGCCGTTTCGCGCGTGTTCCGCTTCGCGCTCGATGAGCTCCGTGAAGCCGGCCCGCATGGTCGTCGGCGCGACGAGCATCTCGTCGTAGACGGTCGTCTTCGAGAAGCCCGTCAGGCGATTGAAGAGATTCGTGACGTCGCGGCCGAGTTCGGGGCGGCACGTGAACAGCGAGAGATCCGTGTAGATCTTGGCGGTCTTGTCGTTGTAATTCCCCGTGCCGAAATGCATGTAGCGCCGGATGCCGTCGGGCTCGTCGCGCACGACGAGCGTGACCTTCGCATGGACCTTGAGGCCGGAGAATCCGTAGACGACGTGCGCGCCGACGCGCTCGAGATTGCGCGCCCAGTGGATGTTGTTTTCCTCATCGAATCGCGCTTTGAGCTCGATGAGCGCCGCGACTTGCTTGCCGTTCTCGGCCGCCGCCATCAGGGCGCCGACGATCGGCGAATTCCCCGACGTCCGGTAGAGCGTCTGCTTGATCGCGAGCACGTGCGGATCGGTCGCCGCCTGCTGCACGAACTGCACGACGGGATCGAACGATTCGAACGGGTGCTGCAGCAGCAGATCGCCCTCGCGAATCGCCGCGAAGATGTCGGTCTGGCCGCGCAGACGCTTCGGGATCGCGGGCGTGAACGGCTCGTCGTGCAGCTCCGGGCGATCGAGGCCGACGATCGTCCAGAGATCCGAGACGCCGAGCATCGACTCGATCGAATAGAGGTCCGACGCTTCGAGCGAGAGCGCTTCGAGCAGCATCTCGCGCAGATGCTCTGGCATCGACGCCTCGACTTCGAGCCGGACCGGCTCGCCGAAGCGCCGCTTGCGCAGCTCGGATTCGATCATCCGCAGCAGATCGTCGGCTTCGTCTTCCTGCAGATCGAGATCGGCGTCGCGCGTGACGCGAAAGCGGTACGACGCGTGGATCGCCATGCCCGGAAAGAGCACCTCGAGATTGTTCGCGATGATGTCTTCGAGCAGCACGTAGTGCGCCTCGCCCGGGCCGCCTTCGACCGGCACGAGCCGGGCGAGGCTCGCCGGAACCTTCACGCGCGCGAAGTGCCGGATCTCGCCGTCGGGCGTATCCTCGTGCATCTCGACGCCGAGCGAGAGCGACAGGTTGGAGATGTACGGGAACGGATGGCCGCTATCGACGGCGAGCGGCGTCAGCACGGGGAACACGCGATCCGCGAAGAGTTTGCTGAGCGCTTCGCGCTGTCGAGCCGAGAGCTCGCCGTATTCGAGAATCGCGATGCCCTGCTCGCGAAGCGCCGGCCGCAGATCGCGGCTCAGCAGCGCGTCGAGCCGGCCGAGCAGCGGCCGCAGCCGTTCGGAGATCGCGGCGAGCTGTTCCGCCGGCAGCCGGCCGTCGTTCGAGCGCTTGTGGACTTCCGCCGCGACCTGCTGTTTGAGCGCGGCGACGCGGATCATGAAATACTCGTCGAGATTCGTACTGAAGATGGCGGCGAATTTCACGCGCTCGAGTAGCGGATTGTTCTCGTCGAAGGCTTCCTGGAGGACGCGATCGTTGAACTCCAGCCACGATAGTTCACGACTGAAGTAGAGCGACGGATCCTCGAGCTGAGGCGGCGCGGGCACGGGCTCCTGCGGGCGATCGCCCAGCGACTCCGTCTCGGTCGGCACGATCATATCCCAGGGGCTTCGGCGGCCGGCGAACGAAGTCCACCGTTAAGATCAGATGAACGATTACTTGGCGCACGTTCGCGAGCATTTGGCGTTGTCCGCGAGCGCGCTCGCGATCGCGATCGCGATCGGCATCCCGCTCGGCGGCTACCTCGCCCGCGCGACGCGGACGCGCGACGCGACGCTCGCGCTCGTCAACGTCGCGCGCGTCCTGCCGAGCCTCGCGGTCCTCGCGCTCGCGCAGCCGGTGCTCGGGATCGGCTTTCTCCCGGCGCTCGTCGCGCTCGTGCTGCTCGCGATCCCGCCCGTCGCGATCAATACCGACGTCGCGCTGCGCGGCGTCGCGGCCGCGCTCGTCGAAGCGGCGCGCGGGCTCGGCATGAGCGAACGGCAGGTCGGGCGCCGCGTCACCTGGCCGCTCGCGCTCCCGGTCGTGTTCGCGGGTATCCGAACGGCGTCGGTCGAGGTGATCGCGAGCGCGACGCTCGCCGCGTTCATCGGCGGCGGCGGCCTCGGCGAGTACATCCTCAACGGCCTCGCGAGCGGCGACGACACGCTGCTCTTTCTCGGCGCGGGCTCCGTGGCGGCGCTCGCGCTCGTCGCGCAAGGCGCGCTGAC
>CAZZZK010000104.1:0-8329 GCA_964658555.1 Vulcanimicrobiota bacterium
CGCCTACGATTCGCGGATCCGCGAGCTGCACGATGTCGTTCGCAAACCGCTCGGCAGCCGCGCGATCGAGACGACGACGGCGGGCTAGAGCTATCAGAGTCCGAGTAAGCGGTACACGAAGACGAACCGTTCGGTCGACGGCGGTAGCGAGGTCCAGGACGAGCGCGTCGAGATGCCCGCGGGCCGGCTCGAACGCATCTCCGTCGCCGTCGCCGTCGATGCGGCGCGCCGCCTCGACCTCGCGCAGATCAAGTCGCTCGCGATCGGAACGCTCGGACTCGTTCCGGCGCGCGGGGATTCGGTCTCGATCGAATCGATCGCATTCCCGCACGCGGCGCCGTTCGCGGTATCGCGGAGCGCCGGATGGCTCGCGCTCGCGGGAGAAGTCGGGCCGGCCGCGCTGCTCGCGATCGCTCTCGTCGTCGCCGTTCGCGCCGGTGCGCGTCCCGCGTTCGCTCTCTGCGAGAACGTCGTCGCCCGGCTCGCGGTCGCGCGGACGACCCGCGCGGTCGCGAGCTTCGCACCGTCGCACGTCCGCGGTGCGCTCGCGGGCGAGCCGCCGCATACGGCGGCCGCGATCATCAGCGCGCTGCCGGCGGCGACCGCGACCGCCGTCCTCGAGATGTATCCGCCCGAGGAGCGCGCGGCGATCGTCCGGCGGATGTCGCGCGGCGCATCGCCGGCCGTGCCCGATTACGAAAGCGTGCTCCGACGTGGCTGACTTCGTGCCCCTCGCGCGTCTCCTCGCTCGCGATGCGGCCGCCGGCCCGGCGGCGTACGCATCCGAAGGGACGCCCGTCGACGCGTCGCCCGCTCGCGGACCCGTCGCGCCCCCGCGCGATCGCGACGAGTCGACGGACGTTCCCGGCGGCGCGATCCCGGATGCGGTCGCGCGCGAGCTCGGTCTGCTGCGGCTCGCCTCGCTCGAAGCGTTCGAACGCTTGACGTCCCGGCTGCTCGAATCGTTCGCCGCCGAAGTACTCGGGCGCGAACTCGCTCTCGCGGGCAGCGACGTCGACGCGCTCGCGGCGCGCGTACTCTCCCAGCTCCCCGATCTCGAACCGGTGGCGCTCGTGCTCTCGCCGAGCGACGCCCGATCCGTGCGCTCGGGCGTTCCGATCCGCGTCGACGCGGCGTTGCCCGCCGGCGATTTCTCGGTCGACGTGCGCGACGGCTCGATCGAGTCGACGTTCGCGTTCCGGCTCGCGAGCGCGCTCGAGCGGGCGGCTCCGTGATCGGATACGGCGTCGGCTGCGTCGTACGAACGCTCGGCGAGAGCGTCCTCGCGACGCTTCCGTGCGCGGCGGTCGGCGACGGCGTGCGGATCCGCGTCGGCACGGGGACGCTTCGCGGCCGGGTGACGGCGATCGACCGCTCGCGCGCGACGATCGCACCGTTCGGGTCGGTCGCGGGAATCGCCGTCGGCGATCGCGTCGACGTGCGGGCGGCCGCGCTCGAGACGCCGGTCGGCTACGGTCTGCTCGGCCGCGCGATCTCCGCGAACGGCGAGCCGCTCGACGGTCGCGGCCGAATCTCGGCGACGGTCGCGACCGCGGGCTCGTGCGAAGCGCCGGCTCCGGGCGATCGTTCACCGGTGAACCGACCGTTTTCGACCGGCATTCGCGCGATCGACGGTCTCCTCACGATCGGGCGCGGCGCGCGCATCGGTTTCTTCGGTGCGCCGGGTGCGGGGAAGTCGACGCTGCTCGAGACGATCGCGGCCGGGGCGAGCGGCGATGCCGTCGTGCTCGCGCTGATCGGCGAACGCGGTCGCGAAGCGCAGCGCTGGTTCGAACGGCTCGACGGCCGGACGACGATCGTCTGCGCGACGAGCGACCGCGGTCCGGCCGAACGCGTGCGCGCCGCGGACGCGGCGATGGAACACGCGGCGTTCATGCGCGATCGCGGCTTCGACGTCGTCCTCGTCGTCGACAGCCTCGCACGGTATGCGAACTCGCTGCGCGAAGGGCGCGTCGCGCACGGCGAGTCGGTCGGCCGCGGCGGGTATCCGCCGTCCGTTTGGGCGGATCTCGCGCGTTACGTCGAGCGTGCCGGTACCGGGAAACGCGGTTCGATCACGCTGCTCGCGACCGTGCTCACGGACGGTTCCGACGAGCGCGAGCCGCTCGCCGATGCGGCGCGTTCGCTGCTCGACGGTCATATCGTCCTCTCGAGTACGCTCGCGGCGGCCGGGCATTTTCCGGCGATCGACGTGCTCGCGAGCGCGAGCCGCACGATGGCGGATGCGGCGAGCGAACGCGAACGTGCGGCGGCGGGCGCGGTGCGCGAGGCGCTCGCGCTGCTGGCGTCGAGCAAGGACGCGCGGGACGTCGGGATGGCGACGCCCGACGCGCGCTTGCGCGCCGCACTCGACGCCGAACCGGCGCTGCTCGCGTTCCTACGTCAGCGCGACGCGGTCCGTGCATCCGAGACGCGCGAAGCGCTCGTCGCGCTCGCCGCACTGCTGGAGCCGGCGTGACGATCGCAGGCGAGATCGCCTCGGTCGAGATCCGCATGTCGCAGATCGCCGGAGCGTTTTCGAAGCCGGCGGCGCGTTCGTCCGCAGGCGATGCCTCTCGCGAAACGGACGCCGCGCGTGCGGCGAGCTTCGCAAACGCGGTCCGCGGCGATATCGCGCGCTTGGTGCGCTCGAGCGCGGCCCGCGCGGGCGTCGATCCGGCACTCGTGGCCGCGGTCGCGAACGTCGAGTCGGGATTCGATCCGCGCGCCACGTCGCGCGACGGCGCGGTCGGCGTCATGCAGTTGATGCCGGAGACCGCGCGCGATCTCGGCGTCGGCGACCGGTACGATCCGGCGCAGAGCCTGCGCGGCGGCGCCGCGTATCTGCGCGCGTTGCTCGATCGCTTCGGCGGCGATCTGCCGTCCGCGATCGCGGCGTACAATGCGGGCCCGTCGGCGGTCGAGCGCTTCGGCGGCGTCCCGCCGTACGCGGAGACGCGAGAATACGTGCGCCGCGTCCTCGCCGCGTATCGTCGCTGAAGCGCGCGTCCTCCCGCACGTGAAACGCGGCGGCAACACGTTGCTTACGTCGCGGAATGCTTTCGACGCTACAGTGTGCGCACACCGCGTGAGGAGTATCGTGAACGAATTCGCAGACGCCCGATCCATCGCCGTCCTACGGACGCGCCTCCCCTATATCGATCGCCGCTCGCTCTCCGACGCGTGGTTCTCCGCGCTGCATCTCGCGGCGGACGAGACGGCGTCGCGATCGCGCGCGCGCGTCGCGGCGCAATGCGAAGGTCGGACGAACGCCGCGAAGGCGCCTTCCTCGAAGCGCGCGGTCGTCGGCGACGGCCCGATGCGAGCGCGCTTCGCGGCGACGGAACGGAACCGCGCGACCGGCGCGCCCGTCAACGAACGTCGCGTGCGCGACGAGACGAAGCTCTCGCGCGTCGCCGCGGCCTTCGGACGCGCACGCAGCTACCCCGCCCTCCAGACGTCGCTGACGATCGGTCCGAGCGGCGAGCGCGTGCAACTCGTGCTGCGCCGCGAAGGCCCCGTTCTCCACGTCGTCGCGCTGTGCGCGCCGAAAGACGTGGGCCTCGTTCGCATCGCGCTATCGCGTGCGGATGCGCTGCTGCGCCGCAGCGGCGAAGCCGTCCTCGCGAGCGTGCGCGCGTTCGACGAGGTGGCGGTATGATCGATTCGGCAACGGCGAGCGCCTTCGATCGCATCGCGGCGCGGGCGAACGACGTGCGCAACGCATACCGTCCGGGCTTCGTGCCCGTCGCGAACGACGTCGCCCGCGCGCCGGAGATCGTCGCGAGTCCCGACCCCCTCGGCGTCGCGATCGCGGACGACGCGTACGTGGTGGAACCCGGCGGCGACGGCGGACTCGCCTATTCGCGCGACGGCACGCTGCACGTGACGGACGGCGAACTCCGGACGTCGGACGACCGGCCGGTTCTCGGCTTCGCGATCGGTTCGAACGTGCTCGGCGCGATGCGCGTCGATCCGTACGATCGCGCCCTCGGGCGGGCGCATGCGCCGCGCATCGAGAGCGACGGCACGGTCAGCTACGCGCGCGCGACGGTCGATCCGCGGACGGGTCTCGCGCGCGAGGAACGCGTCGCCGTCGGACGCCTCGCCCTCGCGCGCTTCCCGGCCGGAACGCAGCCGCTACGCGGCGACGACGGCCGCGTTCGCGCGCCGGCGGGCATCAAAGCGCTCGTCGGGCGGCCGGGCGACGGGACCTTCGCTCCGCTCGTCACGCACGCTCGCGATCTCGGCCGCGTCGACATCGCGCGCGGTCTCGAGAGGATGCGCGAAGCGTACGTCACCTACGAGGCGCTACGAGCCGCTCGGCACGGCCGCGGCGAGGCGGAGAAGGTCACGATGGATCTGGTCAAGTGATCGCGCGTTCGGCATTCGATGATCCGCAGGTCCTCGCGGACGGCCGGATCGTCCGGCGGATCCGCTTCGTACCGCAGTCGACGCTGCCGCTCGCGGCGGCGTGTCTCGTCGCCAACGGGGTCCGCGAGACGCTCGCGCGCCTGCTGGCGAGCGAGGTCGACGTCGATCTCGTCGAACCCGCGCTGCCGGGCGCGGCGGAACGACGGCTGCTCGTCCTAGACGCCGCGATCGTCCGCGTCCGCGGCCGGCTTTGCGACGGATTCGTCATCGTGCGGCCGGCCGACGCGCGCCGGCTCGTCGGGCTCGCCTTCGGCGAAGGCGAGCGCCCCGATCGCGAGCCGCTCTCGGAGATCGAGCGCGCGACGCTCGATCGCATGGTGACGGCGCTCGTGCCGCTGTGCAATACGCTCTGCGGGACGCTCGGACCGGCCGTTCGCGAGTCGCCCGAACGCGCGGCATGCGACGTCGCGACGTACTTCGAGGTGCGCACGACGGGAACGGTCCGGCTCTCGATCGGCTTCGCGCTCACGCGCGATCCCGCCGAGGAGGTGGGGGAGCCGATCGCACTCGCCGAGCTCGCCGAGGTCGAACTCGACGGACGCGTCGAGTTCGCGCGCGGCCGGCTGAGCGTCCCGACGTTCTCCCGCCTCGCCGTCGGCGCCACGATCGCACTCGAGACGCCGCTCTCGGCGGCCGGTACGCTGCGCTTCGGCGACGTCGCGTTCGCGCGCGGCGCGTGCGGCGTCGCCGGCGGCCGGGGCGCGTTCGTCGTCGACGGCGTTTCGGGTGCGGGCGCGTGAACGACGATCGAACGCTCGATCTCCTCATGAACGTGTCGCTCGGCGTGAGCGCCGAACTCGGACGGTGCACGATGCGCGTGAGCGACGTCCTCAAACTCGGACGCGGCTCGATCGTCGAACTCGATCGCCTGGCCGCCGGGCCGATCGACGTGCTCGTCAACGATCGGCCCGTCGCGCGCGGCGAGGTCGTCGCGATCGACGATCGGTTCGGCGTCCGCATCACCGAAGTCGTCGCACGCAAGGTGCCGCGGGCGTAGATGGATCAGCTCGCAACGCTCGCGAGTCACGGCGGCCGCAGCGGCCTTCCGCTCGACGTGCTCGCCTCGCTCTCGCTGATCGCGATCGCCCCCTTCGTCCTCGTCATGACGACGTCGTTCGTACGCATCGTCGTCGTGCTCTCGCTCGTCCGGTCGGCGATCGGCGCCTCGTCGCTGCCGCCGAACACCGTGCTCACCGGACTCGCGCTCGTGCTGACCTTCGTCATCATGTCGCCGACGCTCGACCGCATCTCGCACGACGCGATCGCGCCGTACGAGCGCGGGGCGATCTCGCAACGGACGATGCTCGATCGCGGCTTCGAACCGCTGCGCGGCTTCATGCTCCGGCAGACGCAAGCGGCCGACCTCGCGCTCTTCGCGACCGTCGCGCATCGCCGCGTCACGGTACCGCGCGACGCGCCGCCGACGGTGCTCGTGCCGGCGTTCGTCGTCGGCGAACTGCGCAGCGCGTTCGCGATCGGCTTCGCGCTCTATCTGCCCTTCGTCGCGATCGATCTCGCGGTCGCGTCGATCCTGATGGGCCTCGGCATGTTCATGCTCAGTCCGCCGATCGTCTCGCTCCCGTGCAAGCTGCTGCTCTTCGTGATGATCGACGGCTGGGCGCTCGTCTGCGGCGGCGTCGTCACGAGCTTTCGCTAGCGGCGGGCGAGGAAGCGCGCGTGCCGCACGCGAGGGGCGCTCGCGGAGTGCGGCAAACGATCGACGGATGGAATGGCTTTCGTTCGACGTGCGTGCGCTCGTCGCGAGCGCGTGTTGCGCGGCGATGCTCGCGAACGCGCGGCCCGGTCTGTCGGCCGAGCCCGACGGCGCGCGTTTCGCGATCGCACCCGTCGGGGCGTCGCACGAACGCGGGTCGCTGACGCTGATCCCGACGACGGACTCGACGACGCTGCTGCGAATCCGGCTCGCGCATCAGCCGCCCGGTGCGATCCAGCCGGCCGAGATCCATTCCGGCACGTGCGCCGACGTCGACCCGAACGTGCGCCACGTCCTCACCTCCGTGCTCTCCGGCAAGTCGGACACGAAGCTCGACATCTCCGAAACGTATCTGATGCACATCCCGACGGTGCTCGTCGTGCGCCTGTCGCGGTACAACGGCACGGCGGTCGCATGCGCGCAGATCGGGTGACGCCGGAGCCGCGCGTCCGAGACGCGTCCGCATGAAGATCGACGAGATCCTGCGAGAACGGCAGCGCCCGGTCGTCTCGTTCGAGTTCTTCCCGCCGCAGACGGACGAGGGACGCGAGCGGCTGCTCGAGACCGTCCGGTCGCTGCGCGCGCTGCATCCGAGTTTCGTTTCGGTGACGTACGGTGCCGGCGGCTCGAACCGCACGCGCACGCTCGATCTCGTGAAACGCATCAAGCGCGACCTCGGAATCGAGGCGATGGCGCATCTGACGTGCGTCGGGTCGACGCGCGATGAACTGCGCGCGCTACTCGACGACCTGCAGGCGGGCGGCATCGAGAACGTCATGGCGCTCCGTGGCGACCGGCCGCGCGACGGGTCGGAGATGCCGGCGGGCGATCTTCGCTACGCGTCCGATCTCATCGCGCTGCTCGCGAGGGAATACGACTTCTGCATCGGCGCGGGTGCGTATCCCGAGAAGCATCCCGAAGCCCGGAGCGTCGAGGACGACGTCGCGATCGCCGAGACGAAGGTCGCGGCCGGCGCGCGCTTCCTCGTCACGCAGTTCTTCTTTTCGAACGACGATTATTTCGCGTACGTGCGGCGCCTGCGCGAACGCGGCGTCACGGTCCCGGTGCTCCCGGGGATCATGCCGATCACGAGCTATGCCGCGATCGATAAGATGATGGCGATGAACGGCGGCCGGATCCCGCGTCGTTTGCGGATCGAACTCGACGCTCGCCGCGACGAGCCCGTCGCGGTCGCGGAACTCGGCATCGCGTTCATGGCGCTGCAATGCCGCGAGCTGCTCGCGGGCGGTGCGCCCGGCCTGCACTTTTACACGCTCAACAAGTCGACCGCGACGCGCGCGATCGTCTCGGCGCTGATCGCGGCGAACGCGATCGTCGATAACGTCCCCGCCGTTACGTAGCATCCTCGCCGCATAGCGGCAATACCGCCGGCGTACGATGGTCGGCGTGGATGCGTTAACCGGGATCGTTCGTGAGACGCTCGTCGTCGTCGCGGTGCTCTGTTTCCCGGTGCTGATCGTCGCGACGGCGGTCGGCACGCTCGTCGCCGTCGTTCAGGCGGCGACGCAGGTGCAGGAGCAGACGCTCACGCTGCTGCCGAAGATGCTCGCCGTCGGCGCGACGATCGCTCTCGGCGGCGCCTTCGGGCTCGGGCTCTGCGCGAGGCTGTTCGAAGACGCGATCCGTGCGTTGCCGCAGATCGTTCGCGGGGCGTAGCGCATGACGGACGGCCAGCTGCTGATCCTCGCGCGCTGCGCGGGTTTCGTCTTTCGCGCGCCGGGCTTCTCGCATCCCGACGTTCCGCCGCCCGTGCGCGCGGGCTTCGACGATGCGTACGCGGCCCGCGCGCACGTGGCGGCGAGCGGCCTCGCGTTCGCGGTCGTCGCCGAAGTGCTCGTCGGCGCCGCGATCGGCGTCGCCGCATCGATGCTCTACGACGGCGCGTTCGCGGGCGGACGCGCTCTCGACGATTACGTCGGGATCAAGGCGAGCGTCCCGAGTGCGGGCGTGGCCGCGGGCTCCGGTTTCGGCCGTCTCTGGTCGCTCGCGTTCGCGACGGCGTTCTTCACGCTCGGCGGATACCGGTTCGCGCTCGCGGCGTTCGCGAGCGCGTTCGAAACGCTGCCGCCGGGAGCGCTCGCGAGTTCGCGGGATCTGCAGACCTTCGTGCTCGCGCTGCCCGCGACGCTCGCACGCGCGGCCTTCTTCGTCGCCGGGCCC